>NZ_JAKGBH010000021.1:0-85507 GCF_021532515.1 Pseudoalteromonas sp. PAST1
GCTCTACACCAGCTAGAGCTGCAAGCCCCCCCAACTGACTAGACATATTACCTAGAGCAGATCCTGAGTTTGATTGGGATGGCGTAAGCAAAGAAGTAGATTTATATATATTTGGCTGTAATACTGCGTACACAACAGCTAACAATAAAAATGCAATAGCACATATAGTTATTACCCACTTTCCTTGCCAAATAGCCTCAAGAAGGTCTAAAAATGTTACAGGGAGCTCTTTTACCTGCTCATTCTTAGATTTAGATACATGTTTCTGTAATTGTATTGTCATTTTATTAACTATAAATCATCTTTTAATTTCAATTTTTAAGCTATTGATGTTATTAACTTAAATTATATTCTTCACCTAAATGGTAACTATCTACCCTGACCAAAGATCACCACTTTTATAGTTTTAAGCAGTATTTTCATATCAACTATGGTGCTATGGTGTTTAATGTAATGAATATCGTATTTATGTTTCCAAATTGCATCTTCTACTGAGGCACCATATGGATAGCTAATTTGTGCTAAACCAGTTACTCCTGGTTTAACAGCATGCCTAAAACGATAATAGGGGATAACCTTTTCAAGTTCTTCTATAAAAACTTCACGTTCAGGCCTTGGCCCGACAATAGACATTTCACCTCTAATAACATTAATAAGTTGGGGGATTTCGTCTATTCTAGTTTTGCGAATAAATTGTCCCACTTTTGTTATTCTTTCATCGTTTTTTTCCGCCCATTTTGCACCATTAACCTCAGCATCTATACGCATTGATCTAAACTTTATAACGTTAAATTCTTCATTATATTGGCCAACTCGCTTTTGTTTAAAGATAGCAGGGCCTGGACTATCAAACTTAATGAATAGATATGAAATTAATGCAATAGGTGAAAATAATATGAGCAGTATCGATGCTAATATTAGATCTATAATGCGCTTAGCAACTTGAGTTCTTTTTGTGTTTAGTATAGAAAATGCTTTTTGATGCAAAAAGTAGCTACTTTGCAACAAAGTGACCTCTGTATAACCCATCCTTTTATCTAAATAGCTTACAAGTGGCTCTACCCAAGCACCGAGCTCAGTTGCTGCAACTAGAAAGTTTCTCTTTTCATCTGATAGTGAAGAATTATCAAAGTGAGTAATAATTTTTTTATCTAAGTTCTTTAACGAATAGTCATTAAAAATGAAATTAACATCGTAATTTATAAGAGATCTTTTAAGTAACTCCAGTTTATCTTCAGGGCAAAAAACATACACATCTATTGAGTTATATGCATATTTGGGAGCTCTTACCGAACGGCCTTTTTTTAACTGAGAGCTAAGTAATGGAGTATCAAGTTTATGAGCTAGATTAAATTCAGTCATTTTAAAATTTTCCAAAAATCTAAATACTACTAATTGCAGCTAACGCTACACCTAACTGATAAACAATCTGTGTTGCTGTGCTCCACAGTGTTAAGTTATCCATGTAGTCAGAGTTCATAGGTACAACAATCGTATCGCCAGCTTCTAATAACTTAGAATCATTCACAGCGAACCAAGTACCTGTATTCGGTATGGCTACAGAACCATTTGCCTTAATGATGTAAATTCTGTCTTCGTCCGCACGCTCTTTTAGACCACCACTTAGGTCAATATATTGATCGACACTCACTCCAGGCTTATATAAATGTGACGTGGTGTAATTTACTTCACCAATTACACTGATTGAGTCTCGTAGACTCGGAACATAAAGCGTATCACCGTTTTGTAGCACTAGATTTTGTTTATTCTCCGCAATGAGAGGTAAGTCAATGACTAAACGACCTACGGCTTCAACATTTGCCAAATCAAGTAATAGCTTATTCATTTCATCATAAGAAAGTCGCGTGCTACTAACTGATTTTTCGAAGCTTTTCGTTGCTATATCTCTTCGTAAATCCTCTGCTAGCTTAGCTAATTGCTTTTGCTCTTGTTGACGAATTGACTCACGTGTAAAAATGGCAGCATTTGGCTCTGCAAACTCAGAGAAGCCACCTGCTCGTTCTAATAAGTTAGTTAATGTTTCTCCACGACGAATGGTATAGATACCTGGGAATTTAACTTCACCTTTGAGCTCAACTTTTACATTTTCTTGCCAGTTAGGTATTGCGAAAATATTAATGCTATCTTTACTTTTCAGTACTTTATTGGCAGCGACTTTCCCTTGCATTGCATCATTTAAGTTAAATTTAATATGTTCAATTTCAGAATTAGCAGTTGATACCACTCGAGTTATCTCTGCTTGCTCTAAATATGATGATTCAAGTAACCCACCTGAAGCAGCTATTAATTCATTTACTTCACTTCCAACCGTTAACGGGTAAACTCCTGGATATGTTACGTGACCATTTATTTCAACAAGCTGAATAGCTGATTTTACAGATGCTTGTTGTTTTAGCTTTGCTATAACTGGTTTTAATAAGTTATTTCGACTAAATAATGCATAATCTTCAGGTTGAAGGCCTTCTTTTTTCTCTATTGCTTTCTTTTTAGAGATTTCAGCAACTGATTTTTCTTCTGTTTCATCAACTTGTTTAACTTCTGTCGATTTTAAACCAACAAACTTTTCAAATTTTGATTGCTGAAATGAGTGCCACTGCTTTACTTTTGTTTGCTGAATTTGTTGCTCTTCGCTCAGCGCCATGTTCTTTAATGCAATGTCTTCATCAAATCTACTTTCGTAGCGGCTAAATACCATGAGTTTATCATTAGCTTTTAAGGCTAAGTTATGCTCTGGCACTTTAACAATTGCTTGTGCAATATCAAACTGATGCACCTCAATATCACCCGAAATATTAACTTCTCGTATCAATAAACCATAAGCTAGATCAGCTTGAGGAAGTAAATCACCACGTACCGAAGTTAATACATCAGCAATTCGTTTACCCTGATGCCATTGATAATGCCCAGGGCGTACAACAGCACCAATCAAGCTGATGCTATTTTGATATTGTAAGCTTATGGGATTAAATCGAACTCGGTCACCGTCACGAGGGGTATAGTCTATTTCATTTCCACTAAAATCAACCGACAACACTTCCTTCATATTATTGTTATTGAAGCGTTCAACAATTGCTTTTTTCGCATAAGCTTGCGGTTTTAAACCTCCCGCCATTTTTAATAACTGTGCTGCTGTTTCGCCTTTTTTCAGCTCAAAAATAGCAGGTCGTTTAACTAACCCTTCAACAGCGACTTGCGCACCAACTGGTGGAATAAAAACAACATCGCCTGGCTTAAGAATGATATCGTTACTACTATCACCATTGATCAATAAATCATATAAATCAAAATTAGCAACAACTTTGCCAGCACGCTTAACTTGAATATTACGTAATGAAGCAATATCAGACACTCCACCACTAACAAATAGTGCATGCGATACAGTTGTAAGTGATGAAACACTGTAACTACCAGGCATATAAGCTTCACCTAATACCATTACTCGAATACTACGTAGTTGACCTATTGCAACAAATGCTTTAACACCAATAATTTCTTGTTCAACTTTAGCTTTGATGAGCTCTTTTACTTCAGCAAAAGTAAGCCCAGCAACCTGTACAGGTGATAAATTAGGGATACTTATACGCCCTTCTCTATCAACAACTACGTTATAGTTTTGAGTTTCTTTTCCATAGAAGTTAACATCAAGAGTGTCTCCCCGGCCTACAAGATAAGTATCTGGTACAGCGGCATTCTCACTTGGCATAAATGAAGTTGGTTCGCCCGCAAATAAGTCATAACCAAAAGGCATAACTTTATTCAATTCAGGATTGAATTTTTGCTCATCTGTAAGAGGTTCCGCTTCAATACTTTTTCGAGGTTTGACTGTAGCAACAGGCTCTTCAGCAATGTCATTACCTAAAGCCCCTTGATTTCCAATACTAGATAAATCGACTCCATATTGTCTTGCTAACGCTTCCTGTTGCGCTTTTGGTAATTTTTTGAATTGCTCTATTTGAGCTGCAGTAGGAGTAAATGCCAATACCGATGAAGTGGTAAGAAATAAAAAAGTAAGGAATAGTCTTTTAAAAAACATCACAAGTAGGGATATCCATAGTTCTACAGTCAAAAAAGATTGTGTATTCTACCTGAAATGAAAAGAAATAAAAAAGGGACTTTCGTCCCTTTTTGTCATTAAAATGTCAACAAAACGGTTTATGTAGTTAAAAACTGTAAACCAGTGTTAATGAGGTTTCTGTATCTGTGTTTTCTTTATCATCCGCAACGTCTGAGTTGTGAGTGATGTTGTAAGCTACTTTCATTTGTAGTGAGCCGTTGATTTTGGCAAGAATTGCAGACTCTGAACGTGTTTTAGTATTGGTATCACCATATTCAACTGATACTAACTGAGTAAAACGTGCGCTGTCTGAAATCTGCCAGTTATAATCAACTTTACCTAACGCGATAACTTCACCTTCGCGCTCGCCGGCAAGTGAGTTACCGTTTTCATCAACTTCAGTGCTGTCATCAGGGTATTGGAAATACTTATAACCTGGACCGATTTCAGCGTTTAACCACATATCAGAACGGTCGATTACGCGTAAACCATAACCTGCTGAGATTACTGATTCGTTGCGATATGCACCAAAGTAATCAGATACGTGCGAGCCGTAGATGAATAAGTGTGAGTGCTTTTCGTTTAACTTGTAGTTACCTTGTGCAGAGATTGAGTACTTTTCGTTAGTACGTTGTGTTTCTTTAACACCGTCGTCGTTTTCGATCTCATCTTCTTTATAAAGACCGTCTAACTTGTACTCGTTATTCCAGTTTTCTAGGTTATGTAAAACCTTAACACCACCTTTTAGTGTTGTTGTTTCAGTGTTACCACTTGTAATAATGGCACCTAGTTCACTGGTTACATCCCAAGTTTTGGTTTCATCTGCTGCGAATGCGCTAGTTGCAGCACTTGCTGCAACTAGAATTGATAAAGCTTTTAATTTCATTAAAAAATAACCTTTACTACTTGTGATTAATCTTCTTTATGCAAATGAACATCCATTTGCGGGAATGGGATCGTGATATTTGCGTCATCTAATGCGATCTTAATGTTTTCCATTAGATCGAAATACGTTGGCCAATAATCTGATGAATTAACCCACGGGCGAACTACAAAGTTCACACTTGAATCTGCAAGCTCAGATACAGCGACTGTGTATGCTGGATCTTTTAATAAACGAGTTTCTTTATCTAATACTGATTTAAGAACTGCTTTTGCTTCTTTAAGGTCTGCATCGTAACCCACACCAATTACTAAATCGATACGACGAGTTGATTCACGAGAGAAGTTTGTAATTGGGCTGCCCATGATTGATGAGTTAGGCATGATAATTACTTTATTATCTGGTGTACGTAATTCTGTAGAGAAAATTTCGATTTTCTTAACAGTACCCGCTTTACCACCGGCTTCTACATAGTCACCTGATTTGAAAGGGCGAAGTAGGATGATTAAAACACCTGAAGCAAAGTTAGACAGTGAACCTTGAAGTGCTAGACCTACAGCTAAACCAGCCGCACCTAAAATAGCAATGAATGATGTTGTCTCAATGCCAAGTTGAGATAGTGCCATTAAGATAGTTGCTGCAAAAACAATAGCATAAACAATGCTTGCTACAAATGAACCTACGGCTTTGTCTACTTTCTTTTTATCAAATGCTTTTTCAGTCATCCCTTCGCAAAATTTTGCGATACGACCACCGATGAAGAAAATGATTAGCGCAAGAACAGCCTGAACGGCGTAATGTATGATTAAACCTGAATTCTCATTGATCCAGTTCATTATAGTATCCATATTCTCTCCTGAAGTTCATTTTTAGCATAACGCTGTTCAAATTATATATGATCTTTGGTTAAAAAATCATTAAATTACAGTCAAACTAAAAAATGAGTAATTGCTCAATTGCAAAAGTCGCAAGTCTAAATACCGAAACTGAACACTAACTGACTAAACTTGCTTTTCTGAATTTTCTGAAGCAAGTAAGTTTTTTTTACTTTTTTTAATTTAGGGGGTTCACAAGCCTAAGTTAATTATGTAATATGCGCGCCACACCAAACGAGGTGTATCTCAGTGGCGGCTGTAGCTCAGTTGGTAGAGCCCCGGATTGTGATTCCGGTTGTCGTGGGTTCAAGCCCCATCAGTCGCCCCACTTCTCCCCCTTAGTAAATCCCTATATTTTCCTAAATATTTTTTATTTTGAATTTCAAGATTTATCTTTAAAACCTGTTTTCAGATCTAAAAGCCGTCAGCTTTGGCTGTTCGGGTTTGTTTGTGGTTCAATATTTCTTTTGCACAAAGAGAAGTGAATGAGGAAACCACAATATTACTTTCTCTTAAGCGAAGCGCTCTCTTATCCTCTTTGTGAATAAAAGTGGTTTACTCTGTGTAACGAGAACCTTAAATTTCAAACAAAAAAATGCCACCTTTCGGTGGCATTACACACGGGATTATTTCTATTTACTAGAAATGCTTTTCAAAGTTCAAGGCGGTGCGCTTTACACCCAACCTCAAACTCATAATTACTTCCAACTTTTCATCTTGTGGCCTTTAACAGCATAGAAAAGTATGAATAAATAACAAGGCAACATCACAATATAAGCCATTTGTTGTGCTTCTGCGCTTTTTACGCCGCCACTTGCTAAGCCCCAAAATAATGGACCAAACGCTCCACCGGCTATACCCATAACGAGCAGACCAGAGCCTACACTAGTTAGCTTGCCTAAACCAGATAATGCTAGCGGCCAAACTGCAGGCCAAACAATCGCATTAGCAAAGCCTAGCACAGCAATGAGCAATAAGGTATCAGGCAGTACCGATTTTAGGCCAAACAATGTTGATATAAATACAGTTTCATTACTACCTGTAACTATCGCTAGCGTTAACACACAGCCCAATACCGCTGAAATAGTTAGTGCTGTTTGCTGCGATAACACTCGTGGGATAAGTAAAATCCCTAAAAAGTAACCTAGTACCATACACCCCATGGTGTACGATGTCATAACACTGTATTTTTCAATACCTAACGACAACGCAAAGCTACCAATGGTATCGCCGGCAATTACTTCAACAGCTACGTAGACAAAAAGTGCCACTATCCCTAAGGCAAGACTCGGATGGCTTAATGCTTCTTTTATCTGCCCCGGTTTCTGTTCATCAACGTCGTCATCAATTAACTCTGGCAATGGCATTTTAGTTACCGCAAAGCCGAGTATACCAATAAAAATAGACATCCCTAAATACGGTAAGATTAAGCCATTAGCCATGGCATCAATATCAGTTTGGCTAAGCTCTTTACCTACAAAGCCTTTAAAGTCGCTGAGTATCAGTGCGGTAAATACAATCGGTGCAACAACACCCGCACCTTTATTTAATATACCCATAATACTAACGCGAGCCGCGGCTGATTCTTCAGGTCCAATTCTTACTACGTATGGGTTAACCGCTGTTTGTAATAACGTTTGCCCTGCCCCCATAACAAGCTGCGCAAATAAAAACAGTGCAAAAACTTGTGTTTTTGCGGCAGGAATAAACAGTAAACCTGCCACCATCATGGTCGCCATACCCAGCGCCATACCGTTTTTATAACCTACCTTTCTGATGATCATCGCCGAAGGTAGAGCCGTAAAAGTCACGGCGATATAAAACGAGAAAATAATCAGCGATGCCTGAAAAGGTGATAGCTGCAAAATTTGCTGTAAAAATGGCATCAGTGAGCCATTTAACCATGTAGCAAAACCCAGTATAAAAAACAGCGTGGCAACAATCGCCATAGGCACAACACTGCTTTGTTTATTTATTTCAGACATAACATTTCCTATAACAGCACAGTTCGACTCTACAGCGCTGCTCATTCAGATGATTATATAAAAGAGATATTAAATATTTATAACACTATCGCAACAAAAATGACAGCGCTGACATATTTCTTTTAAATACCTTAGGTGTGAAATGTATTTCGGCCGATGTTTTAAGATTAGCCGTCAGCTTTCAGCTGTCAGTTTTGAGCCGAATGGTGTTGAATGTAAAACGCGCCAAGCAAGCGTGACGCCTACGAGATGCGAGATGCGAGGTGCGAGGTGCGAGGTGCGAGGTGCGAGGTGCGAGGTGCGAGGTGCAGGGTATTGTAGGCGTGAAATTTATTTCGCGCGAAGTTTTTAGGCCGCCAGATTTTAGTCAGACGCGCAAGCAAAAATGACGCCTACGCTTTGCTGTAGACGTCACATTTATTCATCACAAAGCACTACTCACCAACAACTGTGACGCGACTGGTTTGTTTTGCGTTTAAGCGGGTGCGTAGCGCAACTTTTGCATTGTTATCAACCTTCACAGGCTCGGCATAAGTTTGCCAGCTTTGGCCGTTGTCTAAGCTGTATTCAATGCTCAAATATGCAAATGCGCTGTTGGCATACAACTTACCATCTTCAATCACACCGCCAGGTACTGGTAAATGCAGGTTGATGCCGTCTTTAGCTAGTTTCTCAAGCTCTTTTAAACCAACTGCACTTGAAAACTCCGCCCAGTCTTTTGCTTGTTTTTTACTATCGACGTTTTCGCCTTCCCAATCGGCATTATGCCATGCGCGCTCTGCCACTGACAGAATACGCGGGAAGATCATTGCTAATACTTGCTCTTCAGTACGGATTGTTTCTGACCATACCTGTCCTTGCATACCCAGAATGTTCTCTGGCTTTTCAAGTTTAGGTAACGGGCGGCCCACCAACGCTTCTAAATTAACAATTGGCTCACGAGTGCGGGTGTAATCAGCATTGGCATACACGTCATCAGGCATATAGTTAAAGGCCTTTTTAGTATCTGTGTAACGAGTTGCCCAGTAATAACCGCGCTCTTCAGGGCTTGCTTCGTATGGGTGGTCAAAGTACAAATGCGTACCGTGTGATAACACCACTTGGTAACCGGCATTTGCTAGGCGGTATGCTCTATCGGCAACGCCCCATTCCCAAATGTTATCCCAAGTATTGACGGTAAAGGTTTTATTAGGGAACTCATCACGTTTAAACGAGTTTTCACGGTCATACATGATGCCATCTTCCCAAATACCCGGAGAAATACCACGTTTTTCAAGTAAGGTAGCAACACGTTGTGTGAAATAAGGTTTTAAATCAGCAGGGCCCGATACACCGTTATTAGGATCGGCAAATAGCGCCTGACAGATTGGCGAGCCTATCCACGAACCAGCACCGACTTCATCACCACCAATATGCAGGTTCTTTAACTGCACACCTGCTTCGCGGTACATCTGCTGAAGTTCATAAGTTACTTTATCTAAAAATGCGTAGGTTGAGTCCATACACACATTCATTGAGTTATCTTTGTAGTTTTGTACCGTCATGTACACAGAGGTATCTTTAGGGTCGGTAAGCAAGTATTGCGTTGCTGGCCCCATATCTATGTGTTGAATTTCTTTGTTTGCAGAGCGCGTTTTAATATTGTTTTTAGCGGCTTTCTCAGCTTCTTCTAACATGTTGTGATAACGTGCTTCCATCGCTTTGATTGAAGCACGCGCATGACCTGGCCCTTCAACTTCAGGGATGATTTGAATGTGGCGGTCTTTCGCAAACTTTAATAGCTCAACAAACTCATCACGTTTCAAATAACCATTACCTGAGCCTGATTTAAACGGCCCAGTGCCAAGTTGAGTTAATAAACACTCGCGCTCTTCTAAATCAAAGCAGCGATAGCCGCCAACGTCGGTAAGCTCTGGTAGACCTGGGATCTCAAGTCGCCAGCCTTCATCTTCTGAAAAGTGCCAGTGTAGCTTATTCATTTTATAGCGAGCCATTTGCTCAACCAGCTTGAACATTGCCTCTTTGCCATGATAGTTACGACCATTATCGTAATGCATGCCACGCCAACCATAACGCGGTGAGTCTTCAAGTTCTAACTGCGGTAAGCGGGCACTGCCTTGGCTATTTGCAGGAATGAGGTTTAATAAGCTTTGCATCGCATAAAACACACCGGCGTTATCGCTACCTACAATAGTGATCACTTCATCATCAATCTCTAGAGTGTAGCTTTCTGCTTTTGCATTATTGAGTTTAGGGTCAACTTTTAAGCGTATTACTTTGTCTTTGCCGACATTGATATGATCAGGCTGTGCTTTAAGGCTAATGCCATAGTCATCTTGTAAGTCTTGCATAAACACCATAACTTCGTGTTTCAGCTGACCTTGATAACTGATTTGCCAATTATTGTTTAGCGTCGCACTGCCACGGTTAAAATCGACTTTACGAGGCTTAGGAATAATACGCTTTAAGGCATCGTCTTTACTAACCGACACCTTATCAGCGTTATTTCGTTCGTAGCGTACTTTTGCCGTTGCTAAAACCGATAAATCTTTTGGCTCATTATAACGGTATAGCTGGTTTTCACGGGTAAATGGCGTCACAAACTGTTTAAAGTCTTCAGTGTCGGTGTTGGCAAATACGGCAGGTTTATTCTTACCTGACACAAAAAATGCCCGTGGCATAAAGTCACTGTAAGCAACAATCCACACTTGCGCATCAAACGGTAGCTCTAAACTTTTACCTGCAGCTAAACCTTTAAATGAGCTCGTTGGTACGATGCGGTGCAAGTCACCATTAACGTGTTCAATGTTTAAGCCCGCAACATGCTCAGTTGAGATTTTACGAACTGAGTGGATATAAAGCTGCCAATCGCTCTCGCCTGCAGGTAACGTCACATTAGAGCCATTGTTGAGGGTAATTTTTCCTAAAAAGCCCGCATCTTTATTACGAAAGTTATCTTCTACCGAAAACAACAGTTCGGTACCTTTCGCAAACTGATCAACTTGTGATTGAGTTAATGCTGCACTAGCCATTAAAGGCGCAGTCGCTAGCATTACCGCGAATAGTGACTTCTTAAAATCCATTACTTTCTCCTCGTTTAAGCCCTGAGTGTACGGTATTTCTGCGTACTATTTTTCATTTTTGTTAATAATTCGTTCCTATCATATAAAAACTAAAATGACAGCGCTATCATTTTGTGAGAAATAAAGGCGAGGAGTTTGAAGCTTTAAGCCATAAGCTGTAAGTTTGAAGCCGAATTGTGTTGTTTGTTAGTAAGGCGTAAATCCATCGAAAGAGTGTTGAATGTAAGACGCGCCAAGCAAGCGTGACGCCTACGTGGTAGGAGGCGTTTTAACGCCGAATAGATCTGACCTATTCACGGCTAAAGCCGTTCCTACGAGGTGCGAGGTATTGTAGGCGTGAAATTTTTTTCACGCGCACTTATAGCTTATAGCTCAAACCTTAACACAAAGATACTTCTCTTCTAGGTACTCATCTAGACCTTGGTGGCCGCCTTCTCGGCCTAAACCAGACTGTTTAACGCCGCCAAATGGCGCTACTGGGTTTGAGATAAGCCCTTCGTTAATACCTATCATGCCGTATTCGAGTGCTTCGCTTACTCGATAAACTTGCTTTATGTTTTCACTATAAAAATACGCAGCTAAACCATAAGGTACGTCGTTCGCAAGCTGAAGTACTTCTTCTTCATCATCAAAAGCGATGATACTGACTACAGGGCCAAACACTTCATCATGATAGATATCCATCTCTGGGGTCACATCGGTTAAAATTAATGGCGCTTGAAAGCTACCTTCAAGCTCGCTGTTATCACCGATTAACGACGCCCCTTTATCAACTGCATCTTGCACAAGCGTTTGAACTTTATCTTTTGCTTTAGGATAAATTAATGGGCCGATATCTACCCCGTCATCAAGTCCATTACCTACCTTTAACTCAGCCACTTTGTCTGTGAGTTTTTCGAGCACCGTTTCAAGTACTGAACGCTGAACAAATATGCGGTTTGCGGCGACACAAGTTTGCCCTGCGTTTCTGAATTTAGCGCCCATAAGGCCTGCAACAGCTTCATCTAAATCGGCATTATCAAAAATAATGAACGGGGCATTGCCGCCAAGTTCCATAGACGTTTGCTTAATTGTTGAGGCACACTGCGATAGTAACTGCTTACCTACACCGGTTGAGCCTGTGAAAGTGAACTTACGCACACGCTCAGACTCGGTCATGATCTCACCCACCATTTTGGCGTTTTCAGAGACCACCACATTCAGCGATCCTTTTACAAATCCCGCTTTATCAGCAAGATAGGCTAAGGCAATAGCGCATAATGGCGTATGCTCCGAAGGTTTAATCACAAAACTACAACCTGCGGCATAAGCTGGTGCCACTTTACGGGTGATCATGGCAATCGGGAAATTCCAAGGGGTAATACCAGCCACCACACCAATGGGCTGCTTGATAGTTGTTAAACGATGCTTGCTGTCAGTGGCAGGGATGGTGTCGCCATAACTGCGCTTTGCTTCTTCGCTAAACCACTTAATAAAGCCCGCACCATATTCCACTTCGCCCAAGGATTCTTTTAAAGGCTTCCCCTGCTCTTTAGTCATTAACTCAGCAAGCTGTTGCTTGTGCTCAATGACTAAGTCGTACCAACGGCGCAATGTTTCACTGCGCTCGGTTGCTGTTGTTTGCTTTAGTTTACTAAATGCCTCGTCAGCACTTTTTATAGCCAGCTCAACCCCAGCTGCATCAATATCAGAGACCTGAGTAATTACCTCTGCGGTTGCGGGGTTATCTACACTAAAACGCTGGCTCGTAGAGTAAAAGTCACCGTCGATAAACGAATCAGAAAAAACCAAATCAGACATAGAACCTCCAAGTAAAACTATCAGCTATCAGCTATCAGCTATCAGCTATCAGCTCTAAAATAAAAAAACCGCTGTAGAGACCAAGCAACTACAGCGGTTTTTACGAAATCAAAGCCGTTAAAAATTAATGCTCTTCATTAACGATATTGAGATTATACTTTGGAATTTCAACCACTAAATCTTCATCTTTGATCACCGCTTGGCAACCTAGGCGTGATTCAGGCTCAAGACCCCATGCTTTATCTAGCATATCGTCTTCAAGCTCATCACTCTCATCTAAAGAGTCAAAGCCTTCACGAATGATTAAGTGGCATGTTGTACATGCACATGATTTTTCACAAGCATGTGGAATGCTAATACCATTTTTTAGTGCAACATCTAATACAGTTTCACCTGTAGGAGCTTCAATAGCAGCGCCTTCTGGGCATAACTCTTCGTGTGGAAGAAAAATAATTTGTGGCATACCTTACCTCGTTAAACTTCGTCTACTGACTGCCCTTGCAGCGCTTTTTTGATTGATGCATCCATTCTGCGAGCAGCAAATTCGCTACTTGCATTGTCTACAGCTTCAATCGCTGCTTTAATTTCTGCAGGTGTTGTTGCGCTTTCGCGTACGGCAACAAGTTTAGCAATTTCTGCTTTTAACGCACCTAATTCTTGTTCGTCAAGTAATGCACTGTCGGTTGCCAGTGATGCTTCAAGTGCTTCAACAACACGTAACGCTTCAACTTGCTGCTCTTTAAGCATACGCGCTTGCATGTCGTCTTTCGCGTTAGTCATTGACTCTTTAAGCATGTTTGCAACTTGATCATCCGATAAACCAAATGATGGTTTGACCTGAATTTCAGCTTGCACACCCGTTGATTTTTCCATTGCCGATACACTTAATAGGCCATCAGCATCTACTTTAAAGGTTACGCGAATATGCGCAGCACCGGCTGCCATGGCCGGAATACCTTTTAAGCTGAATTTAGCCAATGAACGACAATCGTCAACTAACTCACGCTCACCTTGTAGTACATGCAGTGACATAGCCGTTTGACCATCTTTGAAAGTGGTAAACTCTTGTGCACGTGCAACAGGGATCGTGGTGTTACGTGGAATAATTTTCTCAACCAAGCCACCCATGGTTTCAAGACCTAGCGACAGTGGTAATACATCTAATAGCAACATGTCTGAATCTGGCTTATTGCCAACCAATACATCTGCTTGCAGTGCTGCACCGAGTGCAACTACGCGATCTGGGTCGATAGAAGTCAGTGGCTCTTTATCAAAAAATGCAGCAACTTGAGAGCGTACAATTGGCATACGAGTCGAGCCGCCAACCATTACAACTTGCAGTACTTCTTCGTTCTCGATACCCGCATCTTTTACCGCACGGCGACAAGAACGTAGTGTTTTCTTCACAAGGCTAAGAGCAAGCTCATCAAACGTTTCGCGGGTAACTTCAACTTTGTGGCTTTGACCATCAAACTCTAAACCTACATTCACAGTTTGGTATTGGCTTAGTGCTTCTTTACACGCTTTTGCTTTATTGATGAATAAACGCAATACCGATGCAGAAAGCTCGCTCACACCGGTTTGTTTTTTAAAGTATTCAACTAATAGCGAGTCAAAATCGTCACCACCAAGGCTTGAGTCACCGCCAGTCGCAAGCACTTCGAATACACCTTGGTGTAAACGTAAAATAGAAATATCGAAGGTACCGCCACCTAAATCGTATACGGCGATAATGCCTTCTTGGCCTGAATCAAGGCCATAAGCAACAGCCGCAGCCGTTGGCTCGTTTAATAAACGTAATACCTTAATACCAGCAAGCTCGGCGGCATCTTTAGTGCTTTGACGCTGAGCATCATCAAAATAAGCTGGCACTGTAATAACCGCGCCTAAGATGTCTTGACCTGCAAAGCTGTCTTCTGCGCGCAGTTTTAATGCTTTTAAAATTTCACTCGATGCAGTAACAGGGCTAATTGCACCTGCAACTGTGCTGATTGCTAATGAGCCATCATGCTCACAAAATTCGTACGGCAGTTGACCATAGCTTTTTTCGATTTCAGCCTGAGTTTTACCTAAGAAACGCTTTACTGAAATTAGTGTGTTTGCAGGGTCTTGAGTTGCAGCTGCAGCCGCTCGTTCACCAACCACAATGCTATCTGCTTGATATTGAACAACCGAAGGTAGCATCGCATTGCCTGCTAAATCAGTCAGTGTGCGCGCTTCGCCGCTTTGCACTGTTGCAACTAACGAGTTAGTTGTACCAAGGTCAATACCGACTGCTAATTTGTGCTCATGTGGTGCCGCGCTCTGCCCCGGCTCAGCAATTTGCAATAATGCCATAATGCTCTTTTTAAACTCTTAAATAGCTGTTGTGTAACAACTAACGATTAATCATCAAATAAACTGTCTTCAATACGCTCTAGTTCATCGCGTAACTTATAAACAAACTTCAATTTACGAATATTGTCAGCGGCAGCTTGCCATTGTTGCTCATCATTACTTGCCAGCTGAGCGGCTAATTCACTGCTGTATTGTTTATCGAGCTGTTTAATTTGCGCTTCAAACTGGGCAATTGCTGCATCAGGATCTGCGGCATTTTCAAGTTCTTCTAATTCTTCACGCAGCTCCATTTGCTGCATTAAGAATAGCGGGTCTTGTAATGTTTGTTGCTCGGCGCGAATATCAACACCAAGCTCGCTTAGCATGTACTCAGCACGTTTTACCGGGTGTTTTAAAGTTTGTAATGCATCATTGATTTCTGCTGCATTTTGCACAGCAAGTAATTTGTCACGGCTGCTAGAGCTTGCGTGGCGATCAGGGTGAACTGCGCGTTGCAGCTCAAGGTAGTGTTTATTAATAGTCGCTAAATCAATGTTGTAATCTACTGGAATTGCAAATAACTCAAAGTAACGCATTACATAATCCAACTCGGTAAACAGGAAAGAACAAAGCCCTACATAGGCAGGGCTTCAAGCAAAGAAAGTTTTATAAGCTTAAACGGTGAAGCTTTCGCCGCAACCACACTCATCGGCTTGGTTCGGGTTGTTAAACTTAAACCCTTCGTTCAAACCTTCTTTGGTGTAATCAAGCTCAGTACCATCAATATAGACTAAGCTTTTGGCATCAACGATCACTTTCACACCACGGCTTTCAAAAATTTCGTCGCCGTCTGCTAACTCATCAACAAATTCAAGAACATAAGCAAGACCTGAACAGCCCGTCGTTTTAATGCCAACGCGTAGGCCAATGCCTTTGCCGCGATTTGCTAAAAATGATTCTACGCGGTTTGCTGCCGCGTCTGTCAATGTCACTGCCATGAATTTATCTCTTACTTCGCTTGTTTGCTTTTGTAGTCAGCAATTGCTGCTTGAATCGCGTCTTCTGCTAAAATTGAGCAGTGAATTTTCACTGGCGGTAATTCAAGCTCAGCACTGATATCAGTGTTTTTGATTGTTGCAGCTTCATCTAATGTTTTGCCTTTTACCCACTCAGTTACAAGTGAAGAAGAAGCGATTGCGCTACCACAACCATATGTTTTGAATTTTGCATCTTCAATTACACCTTCTGGTGATACTTTGATTTGCAATTTCATTACGTCACCACATGCTGGTGCACCCACCATACCTGTTGCAACTGACGGATCATTTTTGTCTAAAGCACCCACGTTACGTGGATTTTCAACATGATCGATTACTTTATCACTATAAGCCATAATACTATCCTCACTACCTGCTAGCGGCGGCGATCACTGATTAGTGATGCGCCCACTCAACTGAATCTAAATCAATACCTTCTTGATGCATTTCCCATAGAGGAGACATCTCACGTAAACGGCCGATCGAGTTTTTGATTAGTTCAACGGTGTAATCAATCTCTTCTTCAGTCGTAAAGCGGCCAATGCTGAAACGAATTGAGCTGTGTGCCAACTCGTCATTACGGCCTAATGCACGTAGTACATAAGAAGGCTCTAAGCTTGCTGAGGTACAGGCTGAACCTGATGAAACAGCAATGTCTTTAACAGCCATTAATAACGACTCACCTTCAACAAAGTTGAAGCTGATATTTACAATACCTGGAACTGAGTGACTTGGTTCACCATTGAAGTAAACTTCGTCCATATCAGCCATGATGCCATCAATCAGACGCTTACGAAGTGCGCTGATGTGTGCATGGTCTTTTTCGAAATCTTCTTTAGCGATTCTAAATGCCGCACCCATACCAACTAATTGGTGAGTAGCTAGTGTGCCTGAACGCATACCACGCTCATGACCACCACCGTGCATTTGCGCTTCTAAACGTGCGCGAGGCTTACGACGAACATAAAGTGCGCCTACACCTTTCGGGCCATATACTTTGTGGCCAGAGAACGACATGAAATCTACTTTTAACTGTTGCACGTCGATAAGTACTTTACCTGCGCTTTGTGCAGCATCTACGTGGAACATAATTTTGCGCTCACGGCACATTTCGCCGATTGTCGCGATATCTTGGATAACACCTAGCTCGTTATTTACGTGCATTACGCTCACAAGTACTGTGTCGTCACGCATTGCAGCTTCAAGCTTTTTAAGGTCAAGTAAACCGTTTTCTTCAACGTCCATATAGGTTACTTCGAAACCTTGGCGCTCTAGTTCACGACACGTATCAAGCACTGCTTTGTGCTCTGTTTTAACCGTGATAACGTGCTTGCCTTTCTTTTTATAGAACTGCGCAGCACCTTTAATTGCTAGGTTGTTTGATTCTGTAGCACCTGAAGTGAAAACAATTTCACGTGGGTCAGCGTTGATCAGATCAGCAATGTCTGTACGTGCTTGATCAACGGCTTCTTCTGCTTGCCAACCAAAACGGTGTGAGCGTGATGCAGGGTTACCAAAATTACCGTCCATAGTCAGGCATTGCATCATTTCTTTTGCCACACGTTCATCAACAGGCGTGGTTGCTGCGTAATCTAAATAAATCGGTAACTTCATTTCTCTCTCCGCTTTCGTCAAGCTACAGTTGACAGCTTACTTGAATGTTTTCCAGTTGCTTAATTGCATTGTTGATGCTGTTATCTTGGCGCGATGCGACTTCTTTCACATCTGACTTTTCAACCAATTCAGCAAGGGTAATACTATTTAAAAACTCTTCGATACGTGCGCTTAAGTCCGACCATAAGGTATGAGTCAAACAACGCATGCCGCTTTGGCAGCCACCCGTTGCATTGTGGCAACGTGTTGCATCAACAGACTCATCAACGGCATTAATCACATCGCCGACAGAGATTTCGTTCGCTTCTCGACCTAGTAAATATCCGCCACCTGGGCCACGCACAGAGGTCACAAGGCCGTTTTTACGTAAACGGGCGAATAGTTGTTCAAGGTAAGATAACGAAATCTCTTGGCGTTCAGAAATATCGGCAAGAGGCACTGCACCCACATTTGTATGTAGTGCAACATCCAACATGGCGGTTACTGCGTATCTGCCTTTTGATGTTAACTTCATGGAGCCCCCGATGTTACTGCACGCTAAGGTGTGCAAATTTTAATTACCAGACCAAAATAGTCAAGTATTATCACTTGATAAAAATTGATACTTGCCATTGATAAAACCGAATACTTGACAAAAACAGTCAAGTACTGGGTACATTGTAATTACCTGAGTAATTTAGTCAAGTATTATACTTATAACCTGTGATTATTTAATAGACTTATTAATAGAGGTAAGAATACCGCGTAAAATGTTCATCTCAGCTTCTTCTGGACGTGCGCGGTTAAATAAACGACGTAGTTTAGTCATCACCATGCCTGGGTGCTGTTTGATGATAAAACCTGTGTCGTTTAGCGTTTGCTCTAGATGCTCATAGAAAAGCTCAGTTTGCTTCGCATTTGGGTAGGTTACTTCGTCTTCTTCTTGTGCTTTTGGCTGTTTATTTAAATATGCCATACGTGTTTCATAACACAGTGTTTGCACGGCCATCGCTAGGTTTAACGAGCTGTACTCAGGATTTGCAGGAATACATACGTGGTAGTTACATTGTTGTAGTTCTTCATTCGTTAAACCACTATTTTCGCGACCAAATACGAGTGCAACAGGGCCCTGTTCAGCCTCAGCCACTAACTTTTCACCACATTCACGCGGCTCAACCATTGGCCAAGATAAAGTACGTGAGCGTGCGCTAGTACCAATTGTTAAACCACAATCAGCAATCGCATCTGCCAGTGTATCAACAACCACTGTTTTACCTAAAACATCAGTTGCACCAGCTGCAAGCGCACTCGCATGACTATCAATTTCACAAGCAGGATCAACAAGATATAAATTTGATAAGCCCATCGTTTTCATAGCACGTGCCGCTGAGCCAATATTACCAGAATGTGATGTGTTAACTAATACGATACGAATATCATCAAGTGTCATTGCGTTGTTACTTACTGAAAGTCAAAAATTGCGGGGATTATAACATAGCTATCAGCTATCAGCTATCAGCTATCAGCTATCAGCTATCAGCTATCAGCTATCAGCTATCAGCTATCAGCTATCAGCTATCAGCTATCAGCTATCAGCTATCAGCTATCAGCTATCAGCTATCAGCTTCGATCTTATACATAAGAGATGTCAACATTTTTGATAGCTCTTCCGTTTCACTCACCCAAGCTCTACCTATGGCGGCATCGATATATTTAATCTCAATTCCGATATAAATTTGCGTTCGTGTTTCTGCTATTGACGATCTTGATATATCTAAAAAACGTACCCGCTCTTTTTTGCTGACTCTCACCATACCTTCTGCGATGTTACTCGGTATTGATAAACCAGAACGTGTGAGCTGATTGCGAAAGCCAAAATCATTCAGATCAGTCGTTTCTTTGTAGATGTCAGCACTTAATCTTGCTGAACGCTTCCATACCTCTAATTTTTCAAAATTCATACTTGCATCCTTTTAAGTATAAAAACTTTATATAGGCACGAATTTTTCAGAATGCAAATTTCAAACTGACGGCTGACGGCTGACGGCTGACGGCTGACGGCTGACGGCTGACGGCTCAACGATATCTAACTTCTGACGACTAACCACTTCTTCTGACCACTCCCCCCTTCTTCTGAAATTAAATCAATAACAAAATCAGAATCGTACAAAAAACAACCTAATTTATTCGAGTTTCTTGTTTACTTTACGCTAGAAATCGCTAGAATACGCCGACTTAAATATATTCGTTCTTTTACAACCCAAAGGTAATGCTATGCATCCAATGTTAAACATTGCGGTTCGCGCTGCGCGTAACGCAGGCAAAATTTTACTTCGCGCAAGTGAAGACTTATCAAAAGTTGATGTACAACAAAAAGGCACTAACGACTTAGTGACTAACATCGACAAAGAAGCTGAAGCCGCAATTCGTGACACTATTTTAAAATCTTACCCAGATCACACTATCGTAGGTGAAGAGCTAGGTGAGCATAAAGGTAAAGATGCAGATTACCAATGGATTGTAGACCCTCTTGATGGCACAACTAACTTCATCAAGGGTATCCCTCATTTCGCAGTATCTATTGCACTTAAAGTTAAAGGTCGTTTAGACCAAGCTGTTATCTATGATCCAATCCGCGGTGAATTATTCACGGCTTCTCGTGGTCAAGGCGCACAGCTTAACAGCAAGCGTTTACGCGTAACTAAAACTAACGAGTTAGCAGGTTCTGTACTTGCAACTGGTTTCCCATTCAAACAAAAGCACCACTTAGACGCATACTCTGAAGCGTTTAAAGCACTTTTCGTGCACACTGCTGATATCCGCCGTGCAGGTTCTGCTGCATTAGATATGGCTTATGTTGCAGCGGGTCGTGTTGATGGTTTCTTTGAAATTGGCCTTAAGCCATGGGACACAGCAGCAGGCGAGCTTTTAGTTAAAGAAGCTGGCGGTATGGTTGTTGATTTCGCAGGTGGTATTAACTATAACCAAAGCGGCAACATCATTTGTGGTGCACCTAAGTTAACTCAAGCGATCATTCGTGAAATTCGCCCAGTGTTAACTGAGTCACTACTTCGCTAATAGCGGTTGTAATGTAAAAATGCAAAAAAGGAGCTAAGGCTCCTTTTTTTGTGGCTGAAAATAATCGTTGTCGAGTTTTATCTCTATGACTTCACCTTCTTTAAATGGCAACTTAGCTAAGTCTTCAGCAAAGTAACTGGCAAATAATTGCTCAAATTCGCCCGAGCTTTTCATCGTGTTGAGCCCTTTTAATAATACCTCAGCTAGTTCAGGCTTGTGGTTACTGACAAAAAAGTAAAATGCTGTTGGATAACTAATATAAAGGTTAGGCACTATAACCAGCTCGTCACTTTTGATTTGTTCCATTTCAGACATGACTTCAATAAACGAACGTGGAAAATAATCTACTCGCCCTCTAATCACTAAGTTAAACATCGCTTGATAATTTGCCAGTGGCCTGACTGTTAAGCCGTTTTGCGCAAGGATTTTTGTATCAGGCCAATCATGGCCTTGAATGGCACTAAACTGCGCTAAATCTTGTTTCGTTTTTACATCTTTAAAACGCGGTAGAAACGCTCGTTTAGTGAGTAATGCGCGTTTACCAATGTAGCCTTTAAACAGAGGTACTTTGACTGCTATTGCAAGGTGTTCTCGCTCGGGGCTTGTCATACTCCAAAACACATCGGCCTGCTTTTCATCGAGCATCAGCAAAGTGCGCTGTTGATGAGGGTGAACCAGAACTTCGTTGATTTCTGCTTGATAATTACTGGCGCGTAAAGCCGCTGCCAGCAATTCATGAAGGTAATAATCGCGTTTATAAAGTGGGCGTTGTTCAATCGCTAAATTGACCACATTTTTAGCTTCTGTGGTAAGGCTGTATCCTAGGCTTAGCAATACTAGGATTGCACTACATAGTCGCTTCATTGTTATTTTGTTTATTGTGTTTTTTTTAAGCTACACCCAGTTAAACAGGGACACAAGTAAAATTAAGCAAACTTAAAATTTCTTCATGAGCGGGCAGATATCGCTTCATCTTTATGGCTGCTTAAACGTACCACTGCGGGGGCTGGCCGGCTACGTTTACATACAAACAAGTGGCTACTCTGATAACGTTTGGCCTCTTTTTTCGCATCAGTTGCCAGCGCTGCGACTTGGTGGCTGTTAATACATAGCTCTAAATCAGGCTTAACTAAACCGATTGATAATGTAAGCAGTGGCACAAACTGCTTTTTACCTTCTCGATTGCTTGCCCAATAACCCCCTTGCTCAATATGCTCTGGTGTGAAAAAGGCCCGAGACTGCAGCTCAAACTTACTAATAATGTTATGGCAAACTTGCTCTGCATCATTTTTGTCAAACACCACCATAAAGTCATCACCGCCAATGTGCCCGACAAACCCTTTGCTAGTACTACAGGCCTCGACGATGACTTCAGCAAGTAATTTTATAACGCTGTCACCACTGGCATAACCGTACAGGTCATTGAATTGTTTGAAGTGGTTTAAATCAACGTATGCGAGTGAGAACGGATAGTTATTACGAAGTCTCAGCTCAATTGCTTCGTTAATCGCGACATTACCCGGCAGCATAGTCAGCGGGTTGGCATGTTGTGCATGGCGGATTTTTTCTTCGGTAATGTGTTTTAAGATATTACGCAATGGCGCCAAACCTAAGTATTCACCATTTCGAGTGATCACAATATGGCGTCGAATATCAAACTCAAACTCGGTAATTTGCTGACTCACCGTATCGAGTAACTCGTTTTCGTCAACGATTAACGGCTGTTTATCCATTAAAGAAGTAACTGGCTGCTTATCATAAAGTGCATGGCCATAGGGAGCAGCAAACACTTCAGTGAGTTGATCTCGGTGTAATAAACCAACAGGAATATTGTGCTCTAATACGGCAAGACTAGTTAGCGTTTTATCTTGCTCAAAGATACTGTGGGCATCTTTACAGCGGGTTGTTGCTTCTATGCTGGCGTGCTCGACCGCCAACCAACCAATCGCCATAGACTGCTCAAAAGTATTGCTATTATCTGATGACTCTAAGTGCTTTAAGCAGTGAATATTTATTTCGTAACTTGGCTGTAAGCTCGGCCTTTCAAGTAAAAAGCCTTGTGCATGTTGCACACCTAAGCTTTCGAGTAAACGAAGCTCCTCTGCCCGTTCTATGCCTTCTGCGATAACTTGCGTATTGGTGGCTTTTGCAAGCTCTATAATTGACTTTAAAAACTCTTTTTTAACCACACTCTGGTCGCAGTGATCAATAAAGTAGCGGTCTATTTTTACAAACTCAGGACATAACTCAGACCACTGCTTTAAGCCAGAATAGCCAGCCCCTAAGTCATCAATAGCAATCGAAAAACCTAACTCACGATAATGAGCAATGGTTTTTAACAATAAAAAACCATCATCGACTTTTTCTTGTTCTGTAACCTCAATAACGACCCGATTGGTTGCAAGGCCAAAGTGTTCAACTAGGTGTAATGTTTCACCTTTAGGGTGGCAAGGGTCGAGTAAGGTTTTAGGGCTTACATTTAAGAATAACTTGCCTTGTAAATTGAGTTTCACAAAGTTCTCAATTGCTCTACTGCGGCAAAGTAGCTCCAATTCAGAGATCTTATGGCAAGCAATTGCTGCGCTGAATAATGCACTCGGCATTTCTAATTCAGACCCTTTTGGGCCGCGGCTTAATGCCTCATAGCCCAAAATATGTTGATTAGAAATATCAAAGATAGGTTGAAACAAGGTCTCAATTGCACTGTTATCTAAGATCTGCTGTAGTTGTGCGTTCACCTTACACCTAGCGTTAGTAATACAAATAGGTGGGTAAATTATCAACCTTGTATGACAATTTTATGGCAAGGCTATGACGAGTGCAGACTACTCAATAGCGGTGATGAGCTCAAGTTGCTTAATGCGGGCAAAACTATCAGTCATTTTTAATTTAGCATTTTGGTAATCACTCGTAGCTAAATCAGCTTGTTGCGCTAATTTATAAACTGCAAGTGGATTAAGTAATAACTGCTGTGCGTGATAACAGCTTGGCGCCGCAAACTCAGGTAGTTCTGGCTCTACATTAATTGTCATTTTATTCTGCAACGCCTCTGTATCCTCACTTTGTTGTTGCTGAAACTCTGTTGCGTCTGCCATCGCTTGTAAACTTGCCTCACACTCTGGCAACTGTGCTTTTAGGTTTAAAAACAAACCTGTTGATGAAGTAATTAACTTGAACGTCAGGTCTTGTAATTGCTGATCAGCTGATTGGTTTTGTAGTGCCTCTACAACTTGCCAAGCTAAACCTTGGTAGCTGTCGAACTGCTGCTGAAGTGTTACCTCAGGTGTTTGCTGTACTTCTGTCTGTTTTGGCTCTGGTTTATCTTCACAAGCACTGAGCATTAAAAGTATAAACACGCTAAACATCAGGTGTTTCATAATGTCTCCGAGAGTATAGTTAGACTCGTTTTTAAAAATCATAAACAGCTGTAAAACTGTCACTTGTTACCAAATTAGTAAACTTAATAATACCAAGACTTACCTCAGCAACAGTGCTTCTGCTGTTAGTTCATTTGTAATGAGACTATTGATCATTCCTGATTCGATGGCTCCTGCAATGGCTGGCACTTTACTGTCACCCGCAGCAATCCCAATAACACGTTTATCATTGGATGGAGAAAGTACCGCACTCGTCACGCGATTATTTATTTCTGATTCAACGAGATGACCTTCACTATCGTAAATCCAGCTAATTACTTCACCTGTTGCACCAATAGCGTCAAGCGCAGCTAGTTCATGTCGAGTAACAAAGCCGTCTAAATGAAGGGGAGAATTTATTCCTAAATCACCAACGCCCACAAATGCAACATCAGCTTGTGATGCCAGTTGATGTACATTTTTAACATGCGTTAATTGCTGCCAGCCTGCTTTATCAGCTTCAGATCCTGCAATAACAGGAACTGGCATAGGGAAATGTTGCGCACCAACCCTTTCTGCAACATGAATTGCAACTTCATAGCGACTTGCTGAGCCATCCTGAGCAATATTTCCAACTAAAGATACAATTCGATGATGTGGGCATTGCATCGTAGGGAGCTCTTCTGCGCATGCACGCAACACCCTTCCTGTACCAAACGCAATGATTTTTGCATGGCGCTGCTTTAACTGTCTTTCAATTTCTGCGGCACCCGCTTGAGCCAAACCAATGGTAGAGTTAATATCGTTGCTCTCGCTAGGCACCACTTCACAACTAAGCAAACCATATCGATTTTGTAGTGCATCAGCAAGCTCCATGCAGCGTCGAATTGGATGCTCTAATCGTACTTTTATTAACCCCTGAGATACTGCCAAAGCAACGAGCCTTTGCGCAGATTGGCGAGACGTATTAAGTTGCTTGGCTATTTCATCTTGTGTTTTGCCAGCAACATAGTAGAGCCAGCCAGCCCTCGCTGCTTCCTCTAATTTTTGATTATCATTGCTAGGAATTGAAGCCATTTTATACGCCTGTTTGAACAATAAATGAGGTAAATGATTAGCAAAATCAGCTATGCAGCGGCTATTCTATACATAATCTGTCATGAATAACAATTTTAGGGTTCACACTCTAAACTAACAAGACACCTTACTAAATTTGTTTCAAAATTAGTGAGGTGCCTACGCATTTCATAAAGTGTTAATAACCGGAAACCCTTCGCAACTGCACGACAAAAGTCGAGTACTTGCTGACAAATAACGCCGGTTTAAAAGCTTTAGCTAAAAATTTAAACTCAACTGCAAACCAGCAATCAATGCATTCTCAGCATCATTATCACCATTAGGGTCGATGATATACTGAATACTAGGCATTAATTGTATTGCTGGGGTAACAACATAATTATAATTTAACTCAATCGGGTACTCATGGTCTCTTACGATTACTTCATCATCTGAAAAATTCGCGTTATAAAAGCGCTGAGCATCATTAAGCTCATTACTCACACTGTTTCGGCCCACTGCAAAACCTATACGGTCGTGTGGTCTACTAACTAAAGGTGCATCAATGTATCCGCCAAACGCCAAAACTTCGCCAACAGCACTGACGCTTTGATCTGCGTGAATCATACTCGCAAAGATACGTAAGCCACCTCCAGAACTATTTCGAGTTAACTGTTGTTCAATATTAAAATAAAATGCATTATCAGTATCTTCTATAGCGACCATATCACTTGTCGTGCCAGCAGGGTAACCCGCATTATTGACTAATTTAGTTTTATCTAAACTGCTGCGGACAACGCCAAATCGATAATCTCCATCTAACCCATTCTTGTATTGGCGTTTATATTCCAACTCACCTACCAAGGTCGTGCCGTTAACCTCCCCTGATGTTGTTAATTTTAACCCTTGATTTAATGACATGGTTGCAGGGTTTGCATCATAACTGCCTAGTTTAAAAAGCAAATTATCAGTGACTTTGTATGTTAGTTGCACGCCTAGTGCACTAAGGGGGTCACCATACCAACTACTACTCAAATAATTGGATGAGCCACCACTGCAAAATGTTAGGTGCTGAAAGGCACAACTCATGGCAAAAAAATCAGCACTTGGGTAAATTCGACCCACTTTAATACTAAGTTGATCTTCAAATAAATGTTGAGTTAGAGAGAATTGAGTTAAACGCGTTACATTGCCTCGACCATAAATTTGTTGCGATTGTAGCAAAACGGGCAGATTTGCTTTTTCATTAATAAGCTCGCCATTACGGTTGGTAAGCTCCACCTTAAATTCGGCACCCGACCAATTAAGTAATTTTTCTAAATTAAAGTAGCCACCGACAAAAAACTGATCGGCATAAGCCGTTTCTGTACTTTCTCCCCCTTTTAAGTTGTGAGCTGTTTGACTGAAGTAGCCTAAGCGAATATCCACACCTTGCTCTGCTAGCTTATCTCTTGCCCCTAGCCAATCGCCACTTAGATGGCTGTGAACATCAAAACTATCATCTGCATAACCCGACTGAGAAAACAGCAACATAATGGCTGCGATAGATTTAAGCCAAGCTACGTTTAAATAGCGTTCACTGCTCCCTTTCCATATACGGCAAAACTTAGGTTGTTGATTTGTGTTCATATGCGTGTTCTCCATTTTAATTTGTCCTAACTTGATCAACATCTTAGTATTTAACGCCCAACAAAGGGCAAATGACAATATTGTGAGCATATTCCTAATGCAAAATGCATTTGTCAACATCAAAAAATAGAGCTCAAATTCTAACAAAAAGAAATTAGAATATTCGAAAGATAAATTAAAATGGATGAAACTAATCCTCTTTCATTTGAACGACCCCTCCAGACAAAACAAATACAAAATAAGGCATTGAAGGAATTGATTAAAAAATAACAAACCTTATCAAGCTTAATTTAATGAGGTTTAAATTTGCTAAACAAGTGCAATGACTTCGACTTATTAATAACAATCAGCCGATTAAATAGACTGGCTCACTAACATTGACAAACAACAAACGGAATAGGATTATGCCCATGAAGCATAGATTTGCTCAAAACAGGCATTTACTTTATGTAAATGCTCAATGACAACAATCATGGGCGTGTTGAATTTTGAAATTTTCTATTTATCTAATAAAAAGTTTTAAGTGTTAAACAATGAATACACAAATAAAGATGCGGTTAAGCTATTTGCTTACAAATCAGCATGCCTAGAAAGTACTGGGATCGTTACTTATGAATACTGATCATAAAGACCTAAACCACATAGAAGAAGAGCAATTACCTATTGCAAAACATAAGCTCAAAGGATGGAGACATTTTTTAGGTTTATACGCAGGTGAGCATGTTGCTGCCACTGAATTTGTATTTGGCGCAACCTTTGTCGCACTTGGCGCAACCATGACGGATATTCTGCTTGGCTTGCTTATTGGTAATATTCTCGCCGTGCTGAGCTGGACACTAATTACCACCCCAATAGCGGTTGATACACGCCTGAGCCTATATACGTACCTTCAAAAAATAGCAGGAAACTCAATGACCCGGTTATATAACTGGGCGAACGTCATAATCTTTACAGTTATTTCTGCTGCGATGATCACCGTTTCTGCAACGGCTGTTCGCTTTGCACTTGATATTCCCGCGCAATTAAATTGGTATCCAACAAACGCATGGTTTGTCATGGTTGTTCTTGCCGTTGGCATTATCGTTGTTTTGGTTGCCATGTATGGCTTTAACGCTGTATCGCAATTCTCAGGTATTTGTGCTCCATGGTTATTTGTTATGTTCATCAGCGGCCCATTAGTACTCATGCCTGAACTTGCTAATTCTGTCATTGGTGAAACCTCAGTCTCGAGTTGGGGAGACTTCATGCACATTGGCAGTGTCTCTGTATGGACTGGGTTAGATGCCAATGGTGAGCCAGGTATAGGGCTATTAGAAGTCATCGGTTTTTCTTGGGCTGCGAACACCATCACTCACTTTGGTTTAATAGACATGGCTCTGCTGCGTTACGCGAAGAAAAAAAGCTATGGCTTATGCACATCAGCCGGTATGTTATTTGGTCACTATATCGCTTGGATCTCTGCAGGCATTATGGGTGCGGGTACAGCAGTTTTGGTGAAAAAGTCGATTACTGAGCTAGATCCTGGCGATGTTGCGTTCCATGCACTTGGGTTATCTGGGTTAGTTATTGTTATTGTTGCAGGTTGGACTACAGCAAATGCAAACTTATACCGAGCTGGTCTTGCTGCACAAGCTATATTTAGTAACCTTTCGCGTACCAGAACGACATTTTTAGTGGGCATTGTTACTGTTTTAATTGCTTGCTTTCCATTTGTATTTACTAAGCTACTGCCACTTCTTACATACGCAGGACTTTTAGTCGTACCTGTTGGCGCTATCGTTTTTGCTGAACATTTTTTATTTCCAAAGATAGGTCTAACTCGTTATTGGGTCACCTACAAAAAGCTTGAGCATAGCTCTGCGGCTGTTATTGCGTGGGCACTTGGCCTAGTGTTCGGATTTACACTAAACGCGATCAATATAATCCCATTCTACTACCTTTTCTTACCAACTTGGGTATTCAGTATTGTCGTATATATTTTATTAGCAAAACGAAATGGCGCTGCACAGAAGTATCCTGAAGAAGAAGCAGAGCTAGCTAATTTTGATAAAAAAGTAGAAAGATTTCACGCCGAACAAGCAGCCAATGAGCCAGCATTTATTCTTGATCAGCGCCTGTTAACCAAAGTACTCACTGCGGTTGCTTGGTTAAGTCTAGGTGTTACTGTGGTGCTAGCAGCAAATGCCATGTTCAACTCACCAGATGTTGCTTCCTATGAACACAATAGAACATTATTTTTCAATAGTGGATTCGCTTGCACCATCATTTACTTCGCGAGTGCGTATTGGGCTATGCAACGTAGAAAACAATTTTCAGCCGTTTAACTGCTCGGGGGCAAAACATGAGCGCACTTTCTTTAAATAACTCAACACTGAGCTCTTTTCCTACATCTATATCAGTGCCGCGTTATAACCGACAATCACTAAAAGCCGGGATTGTCCATGTTGGTGTGGGCGGGTTTCACCGCTCTCATCAAGCTTTCTATACTGATAACTACATTAACCATACGGGGGATTTAGGTTGGGGCATATGCGGTATAGGCTTACGCGAGGCTGATCGGGCTATTAAGCAATCTCTAGAAGCACAAGATTATCTGTACTCCCTATTAGTAAAACACCCAAGTGGCAAAACTGATGTGCAAATAATTGGCTGTTTAACCGATTTTCTCTTAGCACCGGATGATCCAGAAGCTGTTATAAGTAAAATGGCCGCTGAGGAAACCCAGATTGTTTCATTAACAATAACCGAAGGCGGTTATAATTATGACCCATCTACCGGCGAGTTCGATTTTTCAAACCCCGATATACAACATGATTTAGCAAACCCAAACAAGCCAAAGCTCATTTTTGGCTACCTTGCTGCTGCTTTAGAACGACGCAGAAAGAGTGGGCAAAAACCGTTTACTGTTCAGTCTTGTGATAATGTTCAGCACAATGGTGATGTCATACGAAAAATGTTAGTTACTTACATTAGTTCATATGACTCAGAGCTTGCTGATTGGGTCGCAAATCAAGTTAGCTTTCCTAATGCAATGGTCGACCGTATTACCCCTGCAACCACAGATAAAGATATTGCTCTAGCAGAACAGTTGGGAGTGATTGATTCATGGCCTGTCACCTGTGAGCCTTTTCACCAATGGGTCATCGAGGATAAATTTTGTCAACAACGCCCAGCTTGGGAGAAAGTAGGTGCGCAAATAGTTAATGATGTAACGCCTTATGAAACCATGAAAATTCGCTTATTAAATGCAAGCCATACTGTTATGGGTATACTCGGGTCTTTGCGTGGCTATCAAACCATAGAGCAAACAATTTCAGATCCTTTATTTGCAACAGTGGTAAGCAATTTCATGGATAACGAAGTAACACCGATTTTAGATGACGTACCTGGTATTGATCTAAGTGATTATAAGCGAACACTGATAGCTCGATTTGCAAACCCTAACATCAAGGACAGCCTTGCACGAATTTGCTCTCAAAGCGCAAGTAAAGTCTCGACCTTTTTGGTACCTACGATAGTAGAGAACCTTAAAATTGGTGGAAATACTGCGATTGCTAATTTAGTGATTGCAGCTTGGTGCTTATACAGCGACACGCATTCGTCTCAACAAGGTCAGCCTTTAGAGGTTATCGATGATATGGCTGAAACATTACAGCAGGCAGCTCATGCATCACGCATTTCACCACTTGCTTTTCTTGAGCAACCGAGCATTTTCGGCTCAATTATTGAGAACGAGTCATTTTGTAATGAATATAAATATTACATCAGCAAACTTTACGCGGGAGTGTCAATTGAGCAGATTATGGAGGCGGTGTTAAGTAGTTATAAGGCCAAGTAGTATCAGGCAGAGTAAGTTTAAAAATAAAAAAACCGCCCTAGGGCGGTTTCTTTTTGTATCACTGATTAAGGCATAGGATCGAGATCCGCGCCTTCTTTTTCAATTACTTCAGGAATTAAGTCTTCTTTACTTACACCCATTGCAATTGCTACAGCTGAAGCAACATAAACAGATGAATAAGTACCGATGAACACACCAAATAGTAATGCGGTTGCGAAACCGTGGATCGTTTGACCACCCCAGCCAAATAAGGCAATCAATACTAGGATAGTGGTGATTGATGTTACTAGGGTACGGTTTAACGTTTGCGTTAATGAAATATCGATAATTTCAATCGTGTCATCAATGCGCACTTTACGGAAGTTTTCACGGATACGGTCAGATACAACGATGGTATCGTTCAGTGAGTAACCTATTACCGCCAAAATCGCCGCAAGAATCGTTAAGTCAAACTCTAGGCCAAGTACAGAGAATAAGCCTAGTGTGATGATAACGTCGTGTAATAGTGCTGATACAGCACCTACCGCAAAACGCCATTCAAAACGAAACGCAACGTAAATTAAGATACAGATAAGCGCAGTTAACATGGCAAGGCCACCCTGCTCTTTTAGATCTTCACCAACACTTGGGCCAACAAATTCGATACGACGCATTTCTACTGTCGACTCAACTTTTTGTAATGCCGTAATGATTTGGTTGCCAATTACTTCTGCTTTTACGCCAGCACCTTGCGGAGCAAGACGCACTAGAATTTCTTTACTTGAGCCAAACAGTTGCACTGAGAAATCTTCAAAGCCACTTTCAGTGATTGCATCACGTACTTCTTTAAGATCAGGTGCTTGTGTAAAGCCTACCTCAACAGCGGTACCGCCAGTGAAGTCGAGACCAAAATTTAAGCCTTTAGTAAAAAACGACACGAAAGAAGCCAAAATCAACAAAGTTGATAATGTCATGGCAAACTTTCTTAACTTCATAAACGGGAGTGTTTTACCACCGAGTTTTAAAATTTGCATGCTGACTCCTAAATCGACAACTTATCAATACGCTTACCGCCAATGAACAAGTTGATTACCGCACGGGTACCAACAATGGCTGTAAACATAGAGGTGATAATACCAATCGCTAGCGTTACTGCGAAACCAGCAATAGGACCTGTACCCACTGCAAATAGAATCACTGCTGCGATAAGCGTTGTGATGTTAGCATCTAAAATGGTGCTAAACGCGCTGTCGTAACCAAAATGAACGGCTTGTTGTGGACTACGGCCATCAGCAAGTTCTTCACGAATACGTTCGAAGATAAGTACATTGGCATCAACCGCCATACCTACGGTTAATACGATACCTGCAATACCCGGTAACGTTAACGCAGCACCCGGAATAAGCGACATCACACCAACAATTAATACTAGGTTGGCACCCAGAGCGATATTCGCCACCATGCCGAAACCTTTGTAGTAAATAAGCATAAATACCAGTACAAACACGAAACCAAGCACAACGGCAGTCATACCCGCTTCGATGTTCTCTTGACCTAGGCTTGGACCTACCGTGCGCTCTTCAACGATTTGAATTGGCGCAACCAGTGCACCAGCACGAAGTAATAGGCTAAGGTTATGTGCTTCAGCTGGGTTATCGATACCTGTAATACGGAATGAACGGTCAAGACGCGCTTGAATGGTCGCCACGTTAATCACTTCTTCAACTTTAATTGGCGGAAGTGCTTTACCGTTTTCATCTGTTTTACCTGATGGCTTGTATTCGATAAATACTGTAGCCATGCGTTTACCGATAGCACGCTTAGTGAACGCATTCATTTTTGCGCCACCTTTGCTATCTAGCGTAATACTAACTTGTGGACGTTGATACTCATCCATACCTGATTGCGCGCCAGTGATGTGGCTACCTTCAAGAATGATGCGCTGCTTAAGAACCACTGGGTAACCTTCACGCGCCATGATCATTTCTGTACCAGGCGGTAAACGGCCTTGAAGCGCTGCACTTGCATCTGCGTTTTCGTCAACTTCACGGAACTCTAGAGTTGCTGTTGCACCCAGAATCTCTTTAGCACGCGCTGTATCTTGTACACCCGGAAGTTGCACGATGATACGCTCAGCACCTTGGCGCTGTACGTTAGGCTCTGCAACACCGATTTGGTTAATACGGTTACGGATAATCGTTTCGTTTTGCTTGATAGCGTAGTCACGAATTTCTTTTAGCTTTTGCTCGCTCATGCTGGCATAAAAAGCATTGTCGCTGCTGCTATCATCAACGTAAACGTTTAATGGGTAACGAGTTGATAAGAAACGCTCTGCTGCGTCTTTATCTTCTTCGTTACGCATTTCAACACGTAATCGCTCGCTGTTCGCTACACGGCGAATAGTGCGATAACGTAGTTTTTCTTCACGTAAGTCACTTTTGAAATCTTGTTCCATTTGCTCAAGCTGAGTATCAACCGCCGTCGCCATGTCGATTTCCATAGTAAAGTGAACACCACCGCTTAAATCTAGGCCTAGTTTCATTGGGTTACCACCCAGTGACTTTAACCACTCTGGTTGAGCAGGTGCCATATTGATTGCAGAGATATAATCTTCACTAAGGGAATCACGCAGTAGATCTTGCGCTTTTAGTTGGTCTTCAACATTCTTAAAACGAACGAGGATTTGTCCATCTTCAAGTTTGCTTGATTTAACAGTAACGTTATGTTCTTTGAGAGTCGCATTTACTTTATCGAGTACGCTGAGGTCAGCATCAGTACCTTTAGTGCCCGATACTTGTATGGCCGGGTCTCGGCCATACAAGTTAGGAGAGGCATATAAAATACCAACGACTAACACTACAAGAACAAGTAAATACTTCCATAATGGAAACTTGTTTAACACGTGTGAGTCCTTATTTTTATTGTTATAGCGACTTCATAGTGCCTTTTGGCAATACTGCAGAAACAGCTGATTTTTGTACTGTTACTTCTGCTTGGTCGTTTAATGAAATCACGATGAAGTCTTTGTCATCAGCGATTTTAGCAATCTTACCTACTAAACCACCTTGCGTTAGTACTTCGTCGCCTTTCGCCATTGCGCTCATTAGGGCTTTATGCTCTTTTACACGCTTAGCTTGTGGACGGTAGATTAAGAAATAAAATACCAGACCGAAAATACCCAACATGATTAGCATTTCCATGCCACCACCTGCTGGTGCTGCACCTGCCGCACTTGCGTGGGCGTTTGAGATGAATAAACTCATTTCACTTCCTCTTTAATTTTTCTAAAAATTTAATCTGATGTATCTGCAAGCTCTGGCACTTCTTGGCCGCGGCGTGCATAAAAATCTGCAACAAATTCGTCTAGTTTGCCATCACTGATGGCATTACGTAAGCCTTCCATCACGCGTTGATAATAACGTAAGTTGTGAATCGTGTTTAGACGTGCGCCTAAGATTTCATTACATTTATCAAGATGATGCAAGTATGCACGTGAATAGTTTTTACACGTATGACAATCACACTCAGGATCCAATGGACCGGTGTCTGTTTTATGTACTGCATTACGAATTTTAACAATGCCGCCAGTTACGAATAAATGACCATTACGTGCGTTACGCGTAGGCATCACACAGTCAAACATATCGATACCACGGCGAACCGCTTCAACTAAGTCTTCTGGTTTACCAACGCCCATTAAGTAACGAGGCTTGTCTTCAGGCATTTTGTAAGCACAGTGGTCAAGAATGTTGATCATCTCGTTTTTCGGCTCACCAACCGATAAACCACCTAATGCATAACCATCAAAGCCGATTTCTTCTAGGCCTTTTTGCGATTGTGCACGAAGCTCAGGGTACATACCACCTTGGATAATACCAAACAGCGCAGCTGGGTTATCACCATGACCTTCTTTTGAGCGTTTAGCCCAGCGAAGTGACAACTCCATAGAATCTTTCGCTTCTTTTTCAGTCGCAGGGTATGGCGTACATTCGTCAAAGATCATCACGATGTCAGAGCCTAGATCACGCTGAACTTGCATCGCTTTTTCTGGCGAAAGCATGATTTTTTCACCATTAACGGGTGAGCTGAACATCACGCCTTCTTCTGTGATTTTACGCATTGCGCCTAAGCTGAATACTTGGAAACCGCCTGAATCAGTTAGGATTGGACGATCCCAATTCATAAAGTCGTGTAAGTCACCGTGCTGCTTAATGATTTCTGTACCAGGACGCAGCATTAAGTGGAAAGTGTTACCTAGGCAAATTTGTGCACCAGTATCTTTCACTTCGTCTGGCGTCATACCTTTTACAGTACCGTAAGTACCTACCGGCATAAATGCTGGCGTTTCTACAACACCACGTTCAAAAATCAAGCGGCCGCGGCGCGCTTTACCGTCAGTGCGGTCTAATTCAAATTTCATATTATCCTCAGTGTCGGAAAAACAGTCCAACAAGCTATAATTTAACCGCTCGATTCTACCCTGTTTGCAGGTTTATTACTATTAATTGAGCTAAATTCGAAAATAAAAAGCCCAGTTCAAAAACTGGGCTTTTTAACGTTATTTGCGCGTTAAGAACATCGCATCACCATAACTAAAGAAGCGATACTTCTGCTCAATAGCCGTTTGGTAAGCCCCCATTATGTTCTCTTGGCCTGCAAAGGCACTTACTAACATGATTAAGGTTGATTCAGGTAAATGGAAGTTTGTCACCATGGCATCAACCACATTGAACTGATAACCCGGATAAATAAAGATATCGGTATCGCCAAAGTAAGTATCTAGTTTGCCGCCGTGCACTTTAGCTGCTGACTCTAATGAGCGGACTGATGTAGTCCCTACAGCGATTACACGACCACCTTTTGCTTTCGTTTCGGCTACCGCTTTAACCACTTCATCTGGTACTTCGATGTACTCTGAGTGCATAACATGCTCATCAACTGAGTCAACGCGCACAGGCTGGAATGTACCAGCGCCCACGTGCAAGGTCACAAAGGCCATGTTAATGCCCTTGTCTTTTAAGGCTGCCATTAATTTATCATCAAAATGCAGGCCAGCTGTTGGCGCGGCTACGGCACCTGGCTTTTCACCATAAACAGTTTGATAACGCTCACGATCTGACTCATTATCAGGGCGGTCAATATAAGGTGGTAATGGCATATGACCGATGTCGTTTAGGATATCGAGTACATTTTCGTCTTTGGCAAATTCAAGCTCAAAAAGTTCGCCATGACGCGCAACCATGGTTGCTTCTGCTTTACCTTCTAGAATGATTTTTGAGCCTGGTTTTGGCGATTTACTAGCTCGTACATGTGCAAGCACACGGTGTTCGTCAAGTACACGCTCTACTAACACCTCAAGCTTACCGCCTGATTCTTTTTGCCCAAACATGCGAGCAGGGATCACTTTGGTGTTATTAAAAACTAATAAGTCATTTTCATTAACGAGCGATAAAATATCACTAAATACTTTATGCTCAACTTGCCCTGATGGGCCATCAAGCGTCAGTAAACGACTGCTAGTTCGATCTGCTTTCGGAAAACGAGCAATTAATTCATCAGGAAGGTCAAAGCTAAAATCAGCTACGCGCATAGAGCATATCTCTCATTAATAAAAACGCGCCAAGTTTACTCTGATACGCCTACTACCTCAAGCAAAGCCCTAGACCAAGTGAATGGCCGTTTACAGGTTTACACACTTAAGTGCTTATTAACCGCTTTTAGGTAAAGTTTGCTTGTAGATTAGGCAAAATGTCATTATTCTAGCCTATTCAATAAACATGGGTTAGGTAAGAGGTAGTAGCGCCATGGCAAAGCAGTTGAAACTGCTAATTTTAAACGCAAGCGTTGCTGAGCGTGAAACAATTAAGACCACATTAAACAAACTTAATGTCTTCACGTTTATCGAAGCCAGTGACTCTCAAGATGCGCTAAAAATTCTTAAAAGCCACCCAGTGGATATTATCATTACCGGTCTTGAGGTTGGTAAGATTGATGGTTGGCGTTTTTCGCGCATGATCCGTTCAGGGTTATTAAAAACACCAAAAAACACACCTATTTTACTTACTCCACCAATTTATTGTGAACGTATAGCCGAAACCACGGCTCGCAGCTATGGCATTGATGCCGTATTGCCATTTGAACGCCAAGATATGCTGCCGCAAATGCTAGCCAACGTGTTATCAACCCATCTTGAAAAAAGTAGCCGCCTCAATTTATTGCTACTTGAAACCGATAGTCGCAAAGCAAAAGATATTAGCGAGCAGCTTAAACTCAGTTTTGCTATTACTCACACCACGTCTACAAAAGCGACGCTAGCTACTTTTTTACAACAAAAATTTGCCATTGTATTGATTGACGCCACCGAGTCTCATTCTGATACCGCAGCTGGGTTAATTAGCGAAATATTACAACACAACCCAAAACAGGCGATTGTAACCATCATTGATAACAATGATGCAGATTACGCGGAGCAGTTGTTACTTTCTGGCGTTACTGATTTTATTCGCGCCCCTTACGATCACTCGTTATTAAGCAAAGTGTGTGACCACGCTGCTCGTCGTGAAGATTTCATGGTGAGCTACGCAGAGTTTGCACAAAAAGTAGAACAACTAAGCCAAAGTCAAAGCCGTTATAAAGAGCTGTTTTCTGCCCACCAACGTATTTTATTACACCTAAATACGGTGGTACTTGAGTTTAACCAAGAGGGTAATATTCGCTTTATTAACCCTGCTTGGGAGCACTTAACGGGCTATGGTATTAAATCTAGTTTAGCAAAGTCACTGACAGACTTTTGCTTACCTGAGTGCAAAACAAAGCTACAAGATACCATTCAGCGTATTTTGCTTGGTGGTGAGCAACAGCAACAGGTCGAGATCCAGCTAAAACATAAAAATGGTAATGCCATTTGGGTTGAATGTCGCTTACAACTAATAAAAAATAGCCAAAACTCAGCGACTATTACCGCCACTATCGATAACATTCATGAGCGTAAACAGGCAGAGCTACAACTTCGTCATTTAGCCTTGCACGATACGCTCACAGAGCTGCATAACCGTTATTACTTTGACCAACAATTACAACGTATTTGTAAGGCCAAGTACACCAGTAACGATACCGAGCATGCGCTGATTTATATCGACTTAGATCACTTTAAAATCATCAACGACAGTAAAGGTCACCAACAAGGCGACATCGTTCTAAAAGAAGTCGCTCAGTTATTTACAGCGAATATCAGTGATGAGCACTTGGTGTGCCGCATCGGTGGTGATGAATTCGCCGTGATCTTAAAAAATACGAACCTACTCGATGCACACTTGGTTGCAGAAAGCATTTGCATGGCGATTGAAAAACACCGTTTTCATTCAGAAGGCCAAGAGTACTCAATTAGCTGTTCAATTGGTTTAACACAAATCACTGAGCAAAATAACGATCCAAGTGAATGCTTAAAACAAGCTGATATCGCTCTTTATGTAGCAAAAAGCTTAGGACGTAACCTCGTTCATTGCTACTCTAAAGAAGACTCCAGCCACAATAGCTTACAAGCGGGTTTAGAGTGGGGGCACAGTATTCGTCAGGCATTACAGCACGATGCTATCGAGCTTCACTATCAGCCTATTTGGGACTTTAAGCGCGGCCATGTTGCCTATTTTGAAGCGCTATTACGCTTAAAATTAAACAATGAAATTGTTTACCCAAATCAATTTATCCCAGCTCTTGAACTTCTAAACGATACATTTTTAATGGATCAATGTGTTATTCGTAATGCCATTAAGAGTGTTGCCGAGTACCCGGAGCTCAATCAAATAGCAATTAACTTATCAGCACAGTCGTTTTTAGATGAACGCTTACTGCCTCATATAGAGTCGAGCTTAAAAGAATATGCTGTTGAACCAACACGTATCATTTTTGAGATCACCGAGTCTGCGAGTATTAATAACCTCGTTGCAACCCGTGCCATGATCGAGCGTTTGAACGGCTTAGGGTGTCACTTCTCAATTGATGACTTTGGTACAGGCTTTAGTACCTTCAACTACCTTAAACAATTACCGGCTCAACATGTAAAAATTGATGGTTCATTTGTTCGCGACATGCTGAACGACCCAATTGATTTAGCGTTGGTAAAAGCAATTAATGATATTAGCCGTTCCCTTGATAAACGCTCTGTTGCTGAATATGTTGAAAATCAAGAGATATTTTTAGCGCTAAAAGATATCGGCGTAGATTATGGGCAAGGTTACTTCATTGCTCGCCCGATGCCTGTTGAAAAAATAACGGCTGAACTTAAAAAAATATCTGAAAATAATCTGTTTAACTAACAATTATCTAGCCTATTTAGAGCAAAGCTTGATACATTTTTAAACATTTTTTCTAAGAAATTTTGCTTCCATACTGACAATACTCATCTATACTTAAATCCACAGCAAGGTTAAATGTCGTGTTTTTATAGTGATTATCCATAATAAACATGACATTACTTATTATATTAAACATACTAAGCATAACTTAACATCGTTAAGTCCATGTATTGGCGGTATAATGGAGAAAAGTGATGACACAACTAATCGTTTTGTTGCTGATTGTAAATCTAGGGATAGCGTATCAATGTTACCGTAATGCGAGCTTAAAAGGGTATCCGGTAAAAACCTTTACAGGGTTAGGTTTAGTACCTTACTTTAACTTAGTCGTGTGGGTTTACTTGTTGTTTTTACCCGACTTAAAACCATTTTCAATGAATGAAAAGCAGCCACTTTAGGCTGCTTTTTTAGTTGGGAGAATTTAAAAACTATAACTTGATGCTTTTTCGAGTAATTGCGCGGCTTTTATATCGCCAACCACACACTTTTTAATGTCTGACTTTTTAAACACTTTTACTTGTTCAGTTTTACCTTCGCTAACACCACGGATGATAAAGCTCACATGTTCATCGTTAGGCAGGCTTCTTAAACCGCTACCATAATCACATAGAGTCAGAGATAAGCTTTTATCTACTTGCTGTGCTAGGGCTGCTAGCTGTTGCTTTTGCTCTTTTACGCGGGCTTGTTTTTTCTCAGCTAACTCTTTGCGCATTTGCTGCTGCTTTTGTGATAACTTTAGCTGTTGCTTTTCAAGCTCTTTAATCGATGCTTGTAATGCTTGTTTACGTTTTTCGAGCTCTTGCTCTTTGGCATCTTTATCGTGGCGACGATCAAATTCAAGGTCGCGCTTTTCACGTTCAAGATCACGAATTTCACGGCTTACATCGCGCTCTTGCTCAGCCACTTCACGTACTCGCTCTGCACTTTCGCGCATCACTTCCATAGCTTGTTGGTAGGCTTCTTGCGTTTTCACTACCACCGCATCGCTGATCACTTGCACATGCTCGCCTAGTACTTCTATTTCAGTGAGTTCTTCAAAATCAATATCAGGCATTGGTGGCAACGGCGCATCGGGCACAGAGGCAAACACTGTAGACCAGCGTGAACTGCCTCGTACATCAAAACTAAACACCACGCCTTGATGCTGCAAATAACTCGAAGAGACATTCCTTACCTTGTTATCAGTATCTTGTTTTAACGCCGCTGAGAGAATCTTTTCCATAATCCCGACTTCACGCTGAATTTTATCCAATTCATCATTTGCTTGTGCTTGCACACTTACTGCTGCGCAAAGCAATAATGCAGCCGTAGTTGATTTGTATTTTGACATCTTAATACTCCAAATTGTTGGCAACGGTTGGCAATGGTCCGCCTTCCACTTGCTCTGCTAAATCATTTAACTGCATACGTAAGTACGCTTGGTCTTGGGCACGCTGTGTTTTGATATAAGCCAGCACGCTGGCAATATCTTCTTGGCGCTCTACTCGCCCGGTTTTAATCGCTTCTTTGGCCAGTTGGTACATCTGCTGTTGCTGCACTTCGTTTTGCGCAGTAATGATATTTTGTAACTGATCAATTTGCTTTTGTTGTGACTCTAATAAATTGGTTTGCTTGGCCACTTGCTCTAGTAATTGCTGGTTTCCTTGCTGTGGATTACTAACAAAAACCCATGCGCAAAATACTATTGACGCAGCCACTGCCCACACCCCAGCACCAAAAAACAGACTTTGTTTTTGTACTTTGGGCATCGTAGACTCTCTATCCCAATTTGGTACGGGTACCGTTTCATAATGTTGACTTTGTTGTTGCCACTGCATTGCATTGTTCATCATTGATGCATACTCAGCATTGGCTTGTAGCAACGCAATTTGCTCTTCAGTGAGGCTTTCGCCTTCTAACCATGCGGTAAATAATGAATCTAAATTAGCCATCTACGGCCTCCAAATGCACTTTTAACTTGCCTAGAGCACTGTATAGTCTTGATTTAGCTGTATTGGTCGAAATACCTAATTGCTCAGCGATTTCTTCAAATGTACAGTGCTGAAAAACTTTAACTCCACCACCAAGCGTTGCTCCCAGGGTAAATTGTTCATCATTACTTTGAGTTCATGATGCTGCTCAGATTGCAGTTGATTGGTTTCTAACTCACTATGCTCGCAGGTTTCTTCTGGTATATCGTCTAAACCTTGATGCAGCTTACGGCGGCGGTAATATTCAACACTACGCCTATGCACAATTTGATAGAGCCAAGTATTGAAACTCGATTCACCACGAAAGCTCGGTAAGCTTTTATAAACAGAAATAAACACTTCTTGCATTAAATCCATTGCATCATCAGGGTGACTTAACATCCTTAGGCAATAGTTATATACCTGTGTTTCGTGCTGCTTGACTAATTTCAACCACGCCCGTTTATTACCCTGTTGCGCTTTAGTAATTAGTGTTTCAAGTGATTGAAAAAACAAACTAGCCTCGTCATCTGATCTGCCTTTAATGGTTTTGTTATTATGTTAGTCGAGGGAAGGAAAAAAATAGTTTGCTTAAATAATAAAAAACCCCAAATATTTTTTATTTGGGGTTTTTTGTTCATTGACCGTCTAAGCTACATTGCTTATTGAGAAACAGCTCTAGCTGCTGGCTAAATAGCCTAAAGTCTCTGATCCGGCCCGTGGTTTTACGCCACACGATACCAATATCTCGGTATGCATCATTTTGCGATGGTGTTGCGACCATCTCTTTTTTATCTAAAATGCCTGCATTGATAGCCATTTGTGGTAAAAAAGTAACACCAAGCTGGTGTTCAACCATACTTAATAGCGTATGTAAGCTTGCCGCTTCAAATGGGTTAATACAACTTGAGCGATTCAAATGGCAAGCACTTAGTGCATGGCCAGTCATGCAGTGCTCACGTTCTAGTAAGAACACACTCGCATCCGGTAAAAGATTAAAATCTTCCACACCATCTGCTGGAGTATAATCTTTATGATGCACTAGACTGAAGTGGTCTTTAGCAAGTACTTGTGTATGAAACTTTTCAGTGTCATACGGTAAAGCCAGCAATGCCATATCAATTTGCCCATGTTCAAGTTTGTCGAGCAGTTTGTCACTGGTGTCTTCAACTAGCACTAGCTCTAACTCGGTAAAGGTCTGTTTGCAGAAATGATATAAAGGTGCAGCAATAAAGCTGGCAATCGTCGGGATCACACCAAGCGTGAGAGTGCCACTCAAAGGCGTTAAAAAACTCTTTGTCAGCTCTTTAAGGCTAAGGGTGTCGTCAATAATCTTACGTGCTTTTTCGACAACCTCTTCACCAATTGCGGTAAACATTAGGCTGCGGTTTTCACGCTCTATAAGTTGGCAACCTAAGGTTTCTTCTAAGTTTTGAATTGCACTACTTAAGGTTGATTGACCGATAAAACAGGCGCTTGCTGCGCGGCCAAAGTGTTGATGTTGGTGGACTGCTAATAAATACTGTAGTTGTTTAATACTTGGTAAGTTATTCATTCTCTACCTGCAAATAAAAAGACCCCAATACCTAAGGCATTGAGATCTTTTCAAGCTAAAAGTCTTTTAGTACTTTTTATACCCCGAAGGCAGTTCTCAGTACATAGAAAATAACAATAGCAAGGGCTGCGCCAACTGGCAATGTAATTACCCAAGAAACTACAATGTTTCTTACAACACCCATGTTAAGAGCCGCAATACCGCGTGCCATACCAACACCTAGTACCGCACCTACAAGTGTTTGCGTAGTAGAAATAGGTAAACCAGTACCTGATGCGATAACAACTGTTGAAGCAGCAGCAAGTTCAGCAGCAAAACCACGGCTTGGTGTTAAGTGCGTGATGCCTTCACCGATGGTCTTAATTACCTTCTTACCTAAGATAGCAAGACCAGCAACAATACCTAAACCACCTAATGGTAAAATCCACCATGCGATAGCCGCTTTCTTAGCGATTTCACCGTTGTGCTCAACAATGTTTACAACAGCAGCTAATGGACCAATCGCGTTAGCAACGTCATTTGAACCGTGTGCGAATGCCATACAACATGCTGTTAGTACCATAAGTACTGCGAACACTTTCTCAACGTTGTTGAACTGCATTTTCTTATCAGCTTTAGGATCGATTTTAAGGCGAGCAATCGCAATCTTACCGATGATAGCAACTACAACAGCAATCGCGATAGAAAGCGCATAACCTTCAACAGCACCTAAGTTAATACCGATATGCTTCAAGCCTTTCTTGATTGTTACAAGTGACATGATGAAGCCCGCTAGACCCATATAGATAGGCACGTAACGCTTAGCATTTTTAAGTGGTGCATCAGTGTCAAAAATTAGCTTTTGCGCACTCATGAAAATCAAATAAGCAATAAAACCAGAGATAGCAGGGGTAACAATCCAGCTACCTACGATACCCATTACCTTGTTCCATTGGATTGCTTCACTACCTACTGCAACCAATGCGAAACCAATGATGGCACCAATGATTGAGTGAGTCGTAGATACTGGCCAGCCTAAGAAAGAGGCAATTAATAACCAGCTACCTGCAGCGAATAAAGCGGCAATCATACCGAGTATCATTAACTCAGGTATGTCCATAAATGGCGTGGCATCGATAATCCCTTTACGGATTGTAGATGTAACCTCACCACCGGCAAGGTATGCGCCAGCGAATTCAAACACCATCGCGATGATGATTGCTTGTTTAATTGTAAGTGCTTTTGAGCCTACTGATGTACCCATTGCATTGGCAACGTCATTTGCACCAATACCATAAGCCATAAAGAAACCGACTGCGGCGGCAGTTAAAACCAATAACGTGCCGTAATTTGCAATGATATCCATTGTGTGAACCTTTAATTTTTTCGTGTTTGAACTGATTTTTAATTAACGAGCTAACATCAGCTCAAGACGAGAACCTACGCGCTCTGCAATATCTGCAAGCTCGCCCACCCACTCAATGATCTTGTATAAGAACATCACGTCGACTGGGTTAAGTTCATTTTCGATGGCGCGCAATTGACGGCGAATTTTGATCTGCATGTCATCCGTGTCTTGTTCAATAGCGTCCAATTCAACGAGCATTTTTTCAACTAAAGTCACTTCGCGACCTTTGAAGCCCGTTTCAAGCAGCTCATCTAGCTCATTGATTGCTTTTGACGCTTGTTTAGTCGCATCAACACAACGAGTTACATAAGCAAGGAAATCTGTTTGGATTTCGGTAGGTATGATCATCTCACGACCAACTACACGACCTGCGATATCTTTTGCTTTGTTAGCAATTTTGTCTTGTTGAGTAACAAGCTCTAGCAAATCGGTACGCTCAACTGGCATAAATAAGCCACGAGGTAGTTGAAGGCGGATGTTACGTTTCATTTCATCAGCTTCACGCTCTAAATTACGAATGTTTAAACGGATTTCTTCCGCTTCTTGCCATTCTTCTTTAAACACGTGATTAAAGAAAGGGATCAATGCTTTACTTGCTTGATGTACTTTCTTAATGTGATCTTCCATAGGCTTAATAGGTGATTTAGCAAAAACCCCTAAAAATGCATTTGTAGGCATAACTGACCCTTTATAAATTAGTATGCTTTGGCAGCTGCGAATTTTACAGCATTGTGTTCGATTGTGAACGCTTTTTCTGCCTTACATCAGCAATAAAACACAAAGCGGCCCTAGGGCCGCTCGATTTAGTAATGAAAAGTAGCGGCTTAATTACAGCGACTTTTCTATATCTGCTTGAGATGTATGACGAATATCTTTACCGTTAACAAAATAGATGATGTATTCAGCAATATTCTGGCAGCGATCGCCAATACGCTCTAATGAACGTACTGACCACACTAAATCCATAATTTTCGGGATTGAGCGTGGATCTTCCATCATATATGTCATAATTTGACGGGTAATTGCTTCGTATTCACGGTCAACTTTAGCGTCTTCTTTATGTACTTCAAACGCACATTGCACATCCATACGTGCAAATGCATCAAGTACATCATGAAGCATTTTCGATACTTGGCGACCCATGTTTTCAATGTTTACCAATAAGTCTTGCTGATCTTTAGTAAATGAGTCTAGTGCGACTTTAGCAATACGCTCAGCTTCATCGCCAATACGCTCTAAGTCGGCAATTGTTTTTGCAATGGCAATGACAAGACGTAAGTCACTCGCTGCCGGCTGACGACGAGCAATAATGCGTGTACATTCTTCGTCAATATTCACTTCCATTGCATTTACTTTATAGTCGTTTTCACGAACTTTCTGTGCAAGATCTGCATCACCATTGCTAACAGCATCCAGTGCACTGTTTAGTTGTTGTTCAACTAAACCACCCATGTTTAATACATGGTTACGCACATTTTCAAGCTCTTCATTAAAGCGGCCCGAAATGTGTTTATTGATATTATGTTCCATTGTCTACCTCTATAAATTTCGTTTACGGTACCAAGTAACTTTATTAACTAACCGTAACGGCCTGTAATGTAGTCTTCTGTTTTCTTCTTGCTTGGTGTTGTAAATAACGTATTGGTATCTGAATACTCAATCAACTCACCCATGTACATAAACGCAGTTTGGTCTGATACACGAGCAGCCTGTTGCATGTTGTGAGTAACGATTACCACGGTAAACTTATTCTTTAAGTCGTTAATTAGCTCTTCGATAACTAAAGTAGAAATTGGATCTAGTGCCGATGTAGGCTCATCCAGAAGTAGTACTTCAGGCTCGATAGCAATTGAGCGAGCAATTACAAGACGCTGTTGCTGACCACCCGATAAGCCAAATGCACTATCGTGTAAACGGTCTTTAACTTCATCCCATAACGCCGCGCCACGTAAAGATTGTTCAACCACTTCGTCTAGTTTACGCTTTTCTTTAATACCTTGTAAGCGTAGGCCATAAACGACATTTTCGTAGATTGATTTTGGAAATGGATTAGGACGTTGGAATACCATCCCGACATTTCTTCGTAGTGCAGCAACATCTACATTCTTATCATAGATATTGTGACCATGTAGTAAGATCTCACCATCAATACGACAGCTATCAACAAGGTCGTTCATACGGTTGATACAACGTAAAAGTGTTGATTTACCACAACCCGATGGACCGATAAATGCTGTTACCTGACCTTTCGGGATGTTCATATTTACGCCGCTAAGCGCTTGTTTATCACCGTAGTATAGATCTAAGTTTTTAATCTCTAACGCTGTTTGCTCTGCAGTTAGGTTATCTAAATCTAGCTTTGCCGCGCTTTTCGCTTGGTTTACTTGTGGTGCAACTGTAATCATCTCTGTCTACCTATAAAAATTCTGTATTAATGCTCAAGAGCTCTAAACTTTTCGCGTAAGTGGTTACGAATACCAATCGCGGTGATATTCAGGGCGATAATTACTGATACCAGTAAGAATGCCGTGGCATATACCAGCGGACGAGCCGCTTCTACGTTAGGGCTTTGGAAACCAACATCGTAAATATGGAAACCTAAGTGCATAAATTTTCTATCTAAATGTATGTATGGGAAGTTACCGTCAAGAGGCAGTGTTGGTGCCATCTTAACAACACCAACAAGCATGAGTGGTGCTACTTCACCGGCTGCACGTGCAACCGCTAGGATTAAACCTGTCATAATCGCAGGGCTTGCCATCGGAATGATGATGCGCCATAGCGTTTCTGCTTTTGTTGCGCCAAGTGCTAATGAACCATGACGAACCGTACTTGGTATACGTGATAAACCTTCTTCTGTCGAAACAATAACAACAGGCAGCGTTAAAATTGCGAGCGTTAATGCAGACCAAATCACACCTGGCGTACCAAATACTGGGCTTGGCGACGACTCAGGGTAGAATAATTGGTCAATGCTGCCACCGAGCATGTATACAAAGAAACCTAGACCAAATACACCGTATACAATCGAAGGTACACCCGCAAGGTTGATTACCGCGATACGGATCATCTTAGTCACGGCATTTTTTGCTGCGTATTCATGCAAGTAAATCGCTGCAACCACACCAAATGGCGTCACAATCACTGCCATTAGTAATACCATGAATACAGTACCGAAAATTGCCGGGAATACACCACCTTCAGTGTTTGCTTCACGTGGGTCATCCGCTACAAACTTACCAAGTTGTACAAAATAGTGACCAAGCTTAGCAAAGAAGCCCATGTCATTAGGGAACCACACATCAAGAACTTGATACAGAGGTAAAGTAACCACTTCACCGCGCATGTCTCTCACAGTTACTTGGTCACGCTTTGCCTCTTTACGAAGTGCAAACAACTGTTTTTCTAACACTGTGTATTCAGCACGTAACTCAGCACGAGTTTGTGCAAGCTCAGCAACACGCTCATCGGTTAGTTCGTTATCAAGCTGGTATGCTTTTTCTTTTAAGCGTAAACGCTCAAGTTCATAGTTAATATGACCAATATCACCGTTTTGTAAATCGAGTGCTTGGTCATTTAGGTCAACTGCACGCTCTACAAGATCATAAAGCACGTCTATTTTGTTATCTGTGATAACTTCACCGTCTTTAATAACCTGCTCAACATAACCGTAAAAGTTACCGTTTTTGCTACGTTCGAATACTGCAAGCTCTGCTGGCGCAGTACGCGATGTAATGTCTGTCTCTAGTACCCAACGGAAATCGAGATCAACATACTCACGGTTACCGGTTTTGATCAGTAAGCGCTCTAGCTGCTCTTTGTCGTAATGAGATAAATCAACGCCCGTCGCCTCAATACGTGATTTTGCAACTAGTTCACGGTCATAAATTTCACCGATCACTGTTTGTTTTGCAACAGAGCCTTGCAGCTCAAATTGCACTACTTCTGATGGCCAGAAAAAGCTTAAACCTTTCCAAGCAATCATGGCTAGTAAGCCAAGAACCGAGATTAAACTGATGCTTACCGCACCGCCGGTCATCCAAATCCAAGGAGAACCAGACTTAAACCACTGCTTTACCATGTCGTGTCTCTCCACCTACATTGAACTGTATTTTTCACGCAGTTGCTGACGAACAAACTCAGCCACTGTGTTGAAAACGAATGTGAATATGAATAATACAAATGCTGCTAAGAATAGGATGCGATAATGCGAGCTACCTACCTCAGACTCTGGCATTTCTACCGCGATATTCGCTGCAAGTGTTCTCATACCCTGGAAGATACTCCAGTCCATAATAGGTGTATTACCTGTTGCCATTAGTACAATCATTGTTTCACCTACCGCACGGCCTAGGCCCATCATTACTGCTGAGAAGATACCCGGGCTTGCTGTTAGTAGTACTACGCGAACCAATGTTTGCCATTGCGTTGCACCAAGTGCTAATGAACCGTTTGATAAGTGCTTAGGAACACTGAATACCGCATCTTCAGCAATTGAGAAAATAGTTGGGATAACAGCAAAGCCCATCGCAATACCAACAACTAGTGAGTTACGTTGGTCGAATGTCATACCTAATTCATTGGTTAGGTACTGACGCACATTACCGTCAAACATCCAAAGCTCAATTGAGTTACTCATCGCAAACGATAACCAGCCAATAAAGATAACCACTGGGATAAGTAAAATTGAATGCGAACCTTCAGGAATACGGTGACGAATTGACGCCGGTAGTTTGTTCCAGCCGAATGCAGTTAATAAGATACCAATTGGCAGCAACACCAATAATCCGACAATCGCTGGTAAATGTTCTTCAATTAATGGTGCTAACCAAAGACCAGCTAAGAAACCTAAGATTACCGTTGGTAATGCTTCCATAATTTCTACAGTCGGCTTAACCACTTTACGTAATTCACTCGACATAAAGTACGCCGTGTAAATTGCCGCTGAAAGCGCAATGGGTACCGCAAATAACATTGCGTACATTGCAGCTTTAATCGTACCGAATGAAATTGGCACTAACGAGAACTTAGATTCAAAGTCATCACTCGCAGACGTTGACTGCCAGATATAACCCGGCTCTGGATAGCCTTCGTACCACACTTCTTGCCATAATGCAGACCAGGTTACTTCTGGGTGCTCGTTATGGATTTCAATCACTTTTAACGCGTCATCAGCAAGAATCAGTGCCGCATTTGAACGTGGTGAAATAGCAAAGTTTTGAATTGGACCTTCGCTTACTTTACCTTGCCACAGTTTTGCATCACTGGTTGTGTAATAAATACCAAGCTCACCGTTAGCACCCGCTGTGAAGAAGGTACGACGATAGAACTCAGTAAAAATATTTAGTTTCGATTGCTTGCTGGTTTCAAATGCACGAATCTTTTGGAACTCACGGCCATTTTCAGTGTTTACTTCAAACCACTGTGATACTTCGCCATTATCGTTAGCAAGCATCAGTGAGTTGGCACCCGCTAATAGCTGAGTTGAAACTAGGTTCGCGTTTTCTTCGTTCGCTGCAAGCAGTTGGATTTGCTCAACTTCAGAAGGGTAACGGGTATCATATACGTAAATTTGATTTGCTGAACGCACGAATGTACGTGTTGTATCAGGTGAAATTAATAGCTCATCAACACGACCTTCGATATCAAGCTCAGTACGCTCAACAACCCACTCTACTTCGCCGGTGAACATGTTTTCTTCACCCACAAAGCTGCTAAATAAAACGCGCTTGTCAGCGGTTAAAGCAACAACAGCTGTTTTATCTTCGTAGTGGCTAAATGCAAATTTAGTGATTGCCGCACCTTGATCGTCAACCTCAAGCGCCATATCACCCAACGGATAATCTAAACGCGGTGTTAATTGGCGTTGGTTGTTCGGGAATGTCACTAAGAATTTTGGCGCAACCACAACAACAGAGCCATTCTCTAGGCCGTATGCGTATTGCCCCTGAAACGGTGCAGAGCTTGCAAAGCTGCTTACATCGCTTGGTAATTCTGTATTAAGAGTGGTGATCTTTTTACCAAATTGCTCTTTTTCAACATTGTAAAAGTCCACATTACCTTTTTCACCGAGTAAAAAGGCAACTTCTGTTTGCTCTTCAATGCCAAGGCCAACAACTTCTGACGCATTTTGTAGTTTTACACTATTACGTGTTTCTACTTTTGCTGATTCAAAAATAGGTTGAACAACATAAAGAAGGTAAAAGAATATGAGTAGCAGTGCTACAAGCACCATTACGCCACCCGCGGAAATACCCCACTTGGCAAACCTGTCTTTAAATAGACGGCTTCTATCCGTATGAAAGGTAGGTTTATTCGGATTGGAAGTCATCAAAACACCCTTAAAACTTAACGTTGCGCGAATTATATTTCACCAAGATGACAGTAATGTTACAAACGTCATAATTCAGTGTAATAAAGCGAGTATTTCAGGGACGTATTTTAAAGTTAAAAAATGACCAAAATAAGTCATTGTGGAGCACTTTTATTACAGTACCACAATCAAGCTAACAAATTGTTATAACTAATTTTTTATAACTACAGTGAAAAAATTGGACAAACATTAAAACAGCATCAATACTCAATGAGACTTATTTTTTCAACAATAAGAATCATTTTTAACCAACGCCTCCTCCCTTTTATTGCATTTTTCTGAGGCTTTTTTATAGAGATTTAAGTATGAAGCAGTTAGTAATTACTATTTTAGGGCCAGACAAACCCGGCCTAGTTGAAGATATTTCTGCCACAATTTTAAACCATCATGGTAACTGGCTGACAAGTAATTTGAGCCACCTTGCAGGTCATTTTGCCGGAATTATCGAAGCCGCAGTACCTGAAGAGCATTTGCAAGAATTACAAGATGCCCTTCACAGCTTACCTTATCTTGAAGTTCGAATTGAACGTGGAACTGATACCTTGCCTGATGTTCCGTCTGAGGAAATTAACTTCGTGATTACTGGTAACGACAGACCAGGCATTGTACAAGAGCTAGCCAGCGTTATTCGTCACAAAGGAGCGAATATCACTCACCTAAATTCAAAACAACAAAGTGCACCTAACTGGGGCGTGCCAATTTTTAGTGCTGTTGCGACCGTTGCTTTGCCAATAGGCATGAACAAAGACGAAGTGATTAGCGCACTTGAGTCTATTACCACAGATCTAATTGTTGATATTGAGGACGCATAACAAGCAAGTTTATAGGGATATTTAAACTTAAACTAAGCTTTAAAATTAATGACATACATGTCACAAAACTGACATGTATGTCATAAAAGTGATAAATACGTCATATAAACGTCATCTGCATCCTCTATATTCTAACTAGCTATAAACGTTGGAAAACCAGATGAACGCATCACATTCTTCTTCTCAAGCCGTTAATTACTTTGCCAAAGAGCTAAGTTGGCTGTCTTTTAATGAACGCGTGCTGCAAGAAGCCAAAGACAAATCGAACCCGATTATTGAGCGCATGCGCTTTTTAGGTATTTACTCAAACAACATGGATGAGTTTTTCCGTGTCCGTGTTGCCGATGTAAAGCGCCGCATATTACTTAATAAAATTCCTGATGCGAACTTTGAAGAAGACGAAATATTACTTCATCAGATCCAAAGTAAAGTGCTCCAGCTTGGTAAAAAGTTTAACCAAATTCATAAAGATATTTTAAATGACTTAAACGAGCATAATATTCATGTTGAACAACCAGAAGAGTTGTCTGAATTTCATTTGAGTTGGCTGAAAAAATTCTTCCACGACAATGTGCTACAACACATATTGCCGATTTTACTCTCTGAAAAGAAAGACTACTCAGATCAAATCAACGACACCATGACCTATTTGTTCGTCGAGATGACCAATCAAAAAAGTCATTATGCCATGATGGAAGTGCCCACTGACCGCGTATCTCGCTTTGTTATTTTGCCACCAGAGAAAACACGCCGTCACAAAACCATCGTGATGCTAGATGACATCATCGCCTACTTTATTCGCGATGTGTTTAGCAGCTTTTTTAGCTTTGATGATATTCAATGCTACGCCATCAAACTCACCCGTGATGCCGAGTACAATTTGGATGATGAGCTAGAAGAAGGCTTGCTCGATAAAATGTCAAAGGGTCTTAAGCAACGTATTTCTGCTGAGCCTGTGCGCCTTGTTTATGACGAGAGCATGCCAGCTGAAATGCTTAAAGTGATGAAAAAGCGTCTTAATATTAGTCAACATGATGCGTTGATCCCCGGCGGTCGTTACCGTAATTTCCGCGATTTTATTGCGTTTCCGAATGTTGGTCGTCAGTATTTAGAAAACAAACCACTGCCTGCATTACAAAGCACGGCTTTTAACAATCACTCAAGTGTGTTTGATGCCATTTCAGAGCAAGATATTTTACTGTATTACCCTTATCACACCTTTAACCATTTACTTGAGTTTGTACGCCAAGCCGCTTTTGACCCTGATGTTACCCAAATTAAGGTCAATATTTATCGCGTTGCGAGTCAATCTCGTCTTATCTCTACACTTATTAATGCAGCAAAAAATGGCAAACATGTCACCGTAATGGTTGAGCTGAAAGCGCGCTTTGATGAACAAAACAATATTGAATGGGCAAAAACTCTGAGTAATGCCGGTGTTAAAGTAATCTTTGGTATTCCTGCATTGAAAGTGCACAGCAAGTTATGCGTTATTCATCGTAAAGAAAAGAACAACATCGTGAAGTACGCCCATATAGGCACGGGTAACTTCCATGAGAAAACTGCCAAAATTTATACTGACTTTAGTTTATTTACCAGACATGAAGGTATTAGCGAAGAGTGCGATAGCGTTTTTAGATTCATCGAAAGTAGCTATAAACCATTTCAGTTTGATCACTTGATGCTATCACCAGTCAACGCACGACAAACTATTATGTCGCTAATTGATGCTGAAATAACCAATGTAGAGCATGGTAAGGCTGGCAAAATTACGCTAAAAATAAACAATCTTGTTGATAAAGAGCTGGTTGATCACCTCTATTTTGCCGCAAGACGCGGCGTAAAAATTCGCATTATTGTGCGTGGCATGTGTTCATTAGTGCCCTCTGCCGTGAACGATAACATTCGTATTATTAGTATTGTTGACCGCTTTTTAGAGCACCCTCGGGTGATGGTGTTTCATAATAATGGCGAAGAAAAAGTGTATATTTCATCAGCGGATTGGATGACTCGAAATCTTGATCACCGTGTTGAAGTCGCCACACCGATTTATGATGAAAAATTAAAACAGCTTATTATTGATATTCTTGAGCTACAGTTTAAAGATAGATCAAAAGCGCGCATAATCGATAGCGAACAAAAAAACAGCTATGTGCGCCGTGGCAATCGTAAAAAAATTCGCTCGCAAATTGCCATTTATGACCACCTTAAGAAATGGGAAAGTAACTATAATAATGAATGATTATCCCTCAATTGCTGCCGTTGATTTAGGCTCAAACAGTTTTCATTTAGTGGTGGCAAGAGAGGTCGATGGCTCTTTGCAAATCTTACACAAAGAAAAGCAGCGCGTTTATTTAGCTGATGGTTTAGATGATAAAAATCACTTAAGCCAAGAAGCTATAGAGCGCGCGCTGGCGATTCTTAAGCAGTTTGCTACTACCTTACAGGACTTTCCCCTTGAGAATGTCAAAGTGGCGGCAACTTACACATTACGCCGCGCGAAAAATATTCATTCGTTCTTAACGCAAGCAAGTAAGGTGTTTCCTTACCCGATTGAAGTTATATCAGGGCAAGAAGAAGCACGTTTAATTTACCAAGGTGTTGCCCATTATATTCATCACGATGAAAACCGCTTAGTTATTGATATCGGTGGCGGCAGTACTGAACTCATCATTGGTAAACACTTTAAGCACAAGTTACTTGCTAGTCGCAACATGGGCTGTGTTAGTTATACCAAGCAGTATTTTGCAGATGGACAAATCACTGCTAAGCGCTTCGCTAAAGCAGAAGTTCGCGCAGAACAAGAACTCGAAGTGATTTTTGCTAATTACTTATCGGCTGGCTGGCAATCTGTGGTGGGAACATCTGGCACAATTAAATCTATCCTTGCCATGATCAATGCCAACGATGCAGAGCAAGAGCTAATTACTTTAGAGCGATTATTAGAACTAAAAACCCAGTTTATTGCTGCAAAACAAGTACAAGCGCTGCAAATTGAAGGTCTTACGCCTGAGCGGCAAGTGAGTATTTGTGGAGGTTTAGCCATTTTAATCGCGGTATTTAGACTGTTTAAAATCGAAGCGATGCAGTACAGCGACTTTTCACTGCGTGAAGGCCTGCTTCATGAAATGCAGCAAAAGCTCGCCCATAAGGATATTCGCACAAATACCATAGAGAATTTATCTGAACGTAACGCCATAGATAAAGAGCATGCTAATCGTGTCTCGACAACTGCAAAGTGGCTGTTTGAACAAGTAAGAGAGACATGGCATCTGACCGACTCAGATCACATAAATTTATTGGATTGGGCTGCGCAGCTGCATGAAATTGGCTTAGGGGTTAATTCATCAGGGATACATAAGCACAGCGCGTATATCGTGGCGAATAGCCAATTACCTGGCTTTACGCAGCAACAACAAACCTTGCTTAGTTGCATGATCCGTTTTTATCGGAAAAAGATCCGCTTAGAAGAGTTTCCGGCACTGCATACCATGCAGCATTATGAAATATTGCAGCTTATTGTGATTTTGCGCTTAGCGGTACTACTGAATCAAAAGCGTATTACCGATCAAGGTTTTAAACTTGAGGTAACAGCCAAGCAAAATAGTATGTTCTTAAAGTTTCACAATAAGTGGCTTAAAGAACATACCTTGCTTTTAGCTGACTTACAGCAAGAGCAAAAATACCTTAAAAAAGTCGGCTTCTTACTCGATTTTCATTAAGCTGATTAATAGATTAATAGATTAATAGATTAATCGATTACATATCCATATGGCGGTTTGAGCTTTGCATCATTTGCTTAAGGCCTTGATGTTCAAGCTCAAGTAAACGTTCGAGCTTTTCTTTGCTTTGCTCTGTATCAGCTCGCGATACCAAGTATTCGTATAAGTCGATTACTTTTTGGTGTTGCGTGGTTAAGTAAACCTGAATCGCCTTTTCATCAATTTGCTGATCTGTGCTGATATCGTTAAAAGTAATTAGCTCTGGGTTTTCAGCAAAATACTCATAGCAATAGGTATCAAGCGTGTTTATTTCTGTAATGGCTTTAAAGCCAACGAGATCTTCTGCCAGTTTCTTCTCATATTGCAGGTAATAATCCACCAGCATTTGATTATGCTCGTCCAGTAAGTCTTTAACACTGTGGAAATTGGCTGCCATTTGAGTATGAAATAACACGGTCCAATCATAAACTTGTTTTATTGTTTTAACTTGCATGTGCATTCCTTATTAAAATCAATTTAATATGACTTTGCATAAATCACACCAGCAATAAACAAACCAATTATCAGTAAGTTAAAAATAAAATGTGTAACTTGCAGCAAGTAAAAGCGTACAAGTTACACACTGACTGTAAAATTTATAGGTGGCGTTTACGCCATATAAAGTAAAGCGCAGGTAGCACAAGTAGTGTTAAAACTATGGCACTGAGCATCCCGCCGACCATAGGTGCGGCTATTCGGCTCATCACTTCACTACCCGTTCCAGTGCCATAAAGCACTGGCAGTAACCCTATGATAATAGTAGCAACTGTCATCATCACTGGTCTAACCCGAAGGCCCGCACCATTGATGATTGCTTGGCGCAGCTCTGTAACCGTAAACTGTGCTGATTGCGCTTTAGCATCTTGATACGCTTGGTTGAGATAAACCAGCATGATCACGCCAATTTCCACAGCAACCCCAGCTAGGGCAATAAAACCAACCCCAACAGCAACCGAGAAGTTAAAGCCTTCAAGGTACATCAGCCAAATACCGCCTATCATCGCAAGCGGTAAGGTCAGCATAATCATTGCCACCTCAATAAAGCTTCTAAAATTGAGGTATAACAGCACCACAATAATTGCCAAGGTGAGTGGCAATACGTAACTGAGTTTAGCTTTTGCGCGCTCCATATATTCATATTGCCCCGCCCACGTAATTGAGTAACCAGCAGGTAGCTCAAGTTGCTCATGCAGCGCTTGTTGCGCACGCTCAACATAACTGCCGATATCACTGCCTTCAATGTCAATTAAGCTCCAGCCATTAATACGTGCATTTTCACTTTTAATACCCGGCGGGCCATCTTCGATAAAGACATGGGCAACATCAGCCAATGCGATACGCTGTCCGTTTGGTGTCACTATCGGTAACAACTTAAGCTCTTCTGGCGAGTCGCGATAATCTTGCGGGTAGCGCAAGTTAACTGGGTAACGCTCTTGCCCTTCAACCGTTTCGGTCACATTCATACCACCGATAGCAGTAGCAACAACCTGTTGTACATCAGCAATGTTCAAACCGTACCGTGCTGCTTTTTCACGGTTGATATCAACTTTGATGTAGCGACCACCGGCAACACGCTCTGAGTAAACCGACGCTGTGCCCGGTAAATCTTTTAGGATGACTTCAATTTGCTCACCGATTTTTTGAATTTCACTCAGCTTTGGCCCTGCAACTTTGATCCCCACAGGCGTTTTAATACCAGTGGCAAGCATGTCGATTCGCGTTTTGATTGGCATCACCCACGCATTGGTAAGCCCTGGGAACTTAACCAGATTATCGAGCTCTTTTTTCAGTTTCTCGGTTGTCATACCCTCTCGCCACTGCGACTTTGGCTTTAACTGAATAAAGGTTTCGATCATAGTAAGTGGCGCAGGATCTGTGGCAGTGTCTGCACGACCTACCTTACCAAATACCGACTCGACCTCTGGCACACTGGCAATTAACTTATCGGTCTGTTGTAAGATTTCACGGGCCTTACCAATTGAAATGCCTGGATAAGTCGTTGGCATGTACATTAAGTCGCCCTCATCAAGGGGAGGAATAAACTCACTGCCAATTTTATTAACCGGATAAAAGCCGATAGCAGCCAACACCAAGGCCAGTACCAATGTTGTTTTCGGCGCTTTTAACACCGCACTTAATAAAGGTTTATAGGCTGCCACCAATAAGCGGTTTACAGGGTTTTTCTGCTCAGAAATAACCCTACCGCGAATAAAGTAGCCCATTAATACCGGCACCAGTGTAATCGCTAAACCCGCCGAAGCTGCCATCGCATAGGTTTTTGTATAAGCCAGTGGCGAGAACATTCGTCCTTCTTGTGCTTCAAGAATAAACACAGGCATAAAGCTAACAGTGATGATCAATAAACTAAAGAATAACGCGGGCCCGACTTCTGCGGCTGAGTCCATCACCACTTGCCAGCGGTTCTCATCGGTCAGTGGTGTTTTCTCCATATGCTTATGCATATTTTCTATCATCACGATAGCACCATCGGTCATTGCACCAATAGCAATCGCTATCCCGCCAAGCGACATGATATTGGCGTTTATACCTTGCCAATACATCACCACAAAAGCCGTTAAAATACCCATTGGCAACGTGATAATGGCTACAATCGATGAGCGTATATGGAATAAAAACACCACACACACTAAGGCCACCACGATTAATTCTTCAATTAACTTTGAGCTTAAGTTATCAAGTGCTTGGGTAATTAGGTTTGAACGGTCGTACACAGGGATGATTTCAACGCCCTCAGGCAGGCCTTTTTTGAGCGACTCTAGCTTTTCCTTTACCAGTTTGATGGTTGCTTCGGCATTTTCTCCAAAACGCATCACCACTACACCACCAGTTACTTCGCCCTCACCGTTTAGTTCGGCAATACCACGGCGCATTTGCGGCCCAAGTTTTATATCAGCCACATCACGTAATTGCAGTGGCGTACCATTGGCATTAGTACCCAGCGGAATGGCTTCTAAATCTGCGACACTTTTAATATAACCTGTGCTTGATACCATGTATTCGGCTTCAGCCATTTCTACCACTGAGGCACCGCGCTCTTGGTTACCTTGCTTAATTGCTGTTTGAATTAAACTTAGCGGAATACCATAAGCACGCAATTTATCGGGGTCGACATTAACCTGATACTGCTTAACCATACCGCCAACAGACGCTACTTCTGATACGCCCGGCACCGTTTGCAGCTCAAACTTTAAAAACCAATCTTGCAGGCTTCGTAGCTGGCTAATATCATGCTTACCGGTTTTATCCACCAGCGCATACAAGTAAATCCAGCCTACCCCTGTTGCATCAGGACCAAGTTCAGGCCTCGCTGAATCCGGTAAGCGAGCACTTACTTGACTCAAATATTCTTGTACTCGACTACGGGCCCAGTAAAGGTCGGTGTCTTCATTAAAAATAACGTATACATAAGAGTCACCAAAAAACGAAAAGCCCCTTACCGTTTCAGCACCCGGCACCGACAACATGGCTGTAGTGATAGGAAACGTTACTTGGTCTTGCACCACTTGTGGCGCTTGTCCTGGGTAAGATGTTTTTACAATGACCTGTATATCAGATAAGTCAGGCAAGGCATCAACAGGGGTATTCTTTAAAGAAAACACCCCAAAACCTGCCAACATTAAAGACAGCAGTAATACAAAGAAGCGATTACCGACTGACCAACGGATCACGGCAGCTATCATTGCATTTCTCCTTGCATAGGGTGGCTCATGGTCATGATGTCAAAAATCACAAACTCACCGTCCACCAATTTAAAGGTAAAATGCACTTCATCATCGCTTTGTAAACTTGACATATCGATGCGCGGCGAAAAATGAAATTCCATAGTTGCAGCCTCGCGCCCCCACTTAGGGATAGCCTCACGACTGATCACGGCTGTGCGGGCTTCGCGGTCAATGCTGTTGATCACGCCATTTACCATTGCGCTGTCACTACCCGGTTCTTGCATACGCATAAAGTCAGAACTCTTACTTGATTCGGAATCTATTAAGAACTGCGCTGAAACCACTACGTTATCGTCTTTCAATAAGCCTGATAAAATTTCGACGTCATGATTATCACTACGGCCTAGCGTCACTGCGACTGACTTAAAGCGCCCTTCATCTAAATCAATCACGACACGATCTTGGCTACCGGTGCGGATCACCGCTTCTTTGGCTATCACTAATTGCGGCTCTGTTGGCTTAGTGGTAATGCTGACTTCAGCAAACATATTCGGTTTGAGTAAGCCGTCTTGGTTGGCAAAGCGTAAACGCACGCGAAGGGTACGGTTTTTCTCATCAAGGGTTGGATAAATATAATCGACCTTGCCTTGCCAGCGTTTGCCCGGTAAGTAGTCTAAGCTCATAGTAACTGGCAAGCCTTTATGAATAAGCCCTGCTTGGCGCTCAAAAACTTCAGCCTCAACCCATACTTCTTCTAGGTGAGCAATACTCATCATGGTTGTGCCCGGTTTCACAAAGAAGCCTTCGCGGATATTTAGCTCATCCAATACGCCACTTTGCTTGGCATAAAAGGTAATGTTTTGTCTGACCTTTTGGCTTTGCTCTAATCGGGTAATAAAATCGTCGGAAACATTCAGTGAGGCTAAGCGGGCTTTTGCCGCACGTATAAGCACTGCATTGTTACGTTTAAGGGCAAGCAGAAGCTCTTCTTGCGCATTTACTAGCTGTGGAGAATACAAGGTATAAAGTGGCTCGCCTTGCTTAACTTGGTCACCTGCAGCTTTTACATATAAGGTTTCTATCCACCCTTCGACACGAGGGTGAATATGCACGAGTTGGTCTTGGTCGTATTGCACATAGCCAACCGTATCAACCGTCGTTTGTAATGATTTATACCTTACGGGTGCTGTTCTTACCCCTAAGTTATTAACGACTGCAGGTGAGATCCTCACAGTACCCGGGCTGTCTTCAGCGCTACTTTGCTCCTCATAAACGGGCACTAATTCCATACCCATTGGTGATAAACCCGGTTCATCACGGCGGTAATTACTGTCCATGGGCGCCACCCAATATAGCGGCTTTTTCTCAGCGCTTGGCATTTGTGCATGCTCTGGCTCAGCCAATTTATTTACAGCCGTTGCCAATGCTGCACCTACCGCCAAAGCGATAACTAATTTCACTGTGTTATTCATTGCTAGCTCCTTGGCTTTGTGCTGCATTTATTTGGTTATCTTTTGCTGCTGCGTAATAATTAAGGCGAGCGAGGGTTATTTGTTTATCAATTTCGATATTCAACGCATCAATTTTTGCGTTAAGTTCGCTAATGCGAGCACGCATCACTTCTGAAAAGTCACCATCATCATTGGTGTAAGCATTTAACGTCGCCTCCGCTTGCTCTGCCATTTGCGGTAATAGCTGCTGTTGATACAGTGCTTTGCGCTGAGCAAGTCGGCTTAGTTGGCTAAGCTCTTTAAAATACTGACCTTGCAGTTTCTGTAGAGTAATAAGCTTGTTGGTTTTTACCGCCTCGGCATTAGCTATTGCGGCATTAACTTGTTGATCTTGAAGGTTATCAGTAAACAGCGGTAAATCAATACTCACCCCTATAGAGAATAAGTCAGCGCGAGAGTCACCCATCGGGGTATCATCACGATAGCCATAGCCTAGGTTCATACCAAATTGCGGCTTATACGCTTCTTTCGCCACTTGCACTTGAGTATTTTTAGCACGCATAGCATGATCAATAGCGATAATAGCCGGGTGATTCATCAGCACTTCAGTCACCCCAGATGGTGCAAGCTCTTGATAAGCCATAACTGCGGTCACCTTGGTGTTTTCATCGCTCACTGCACCGTTTAGCATTTCAATAGGTAGCCATTGTGCTAGTCGCTTTTTGGCACTATCAAACTGTTGCTCTAACATCACCAGCTTATCTTCAAGCCGAGTCAGCTCTAGCTGAGCGCGAATAATATCCTGCTGGCGAGTCGCGCCAAGTGTATTGGCATAGCTTGCTTCTGTAATATCAATAAGTTGATTAAATAAGGCTTTATCTTGGTTGATCAGTTGAATGCTTTTTTGTGCGCGATAGGCATTTAGCCATGCTTCACTAACAATGGCTTTAACCTGTGCTTGGCGGTCTGCTCTAAGCCAAGGATATTGCTCAGCCGATTGTTTTAAAGCTTGTTGCTGTAAGGCAAGACTATCACCTCGGCTAAATTGTTGTGACAAGCCCACTTTGAATTGCGTCATACCCTCTTGGTCAAAGGCAAAGCCATCGGTTGGTAAGTTCATGAGTCCAACGGTTAACACAGGATCTGGCAAGGTACCTGCCGCAATGCTTTGCGCTTCTATCGCCTGTTGCTGGTATTTATTTGCCTGTAACCAAGGCTCGTGAGTCAATGCATAATCAATCACCTGATTGAGTGCTAACGGCTCTGCTTTCACTAAACTTGAGGTTATCAATACTGCGCCTAGAGAAAGCGACTTAATCAATTTGCTGTGAATCATCACATGCTCCAAAAATCTTAAAAATGGTTAAAAAACAATAGATTTTGGGTGCAGAATGAGGTGTATTTCAGCGTTTTACTGAATTTTAGACAGACCTATCCTGCTTAAGCAGTAATAGGTGGACGATATAAAGAACTGACGTGAAAACTAAGCTGGCTGGCGCCTAACATGGTGACTTTTTCTGATTGCTTAATTAATTTAACAACTAAATCATTTAACGGCAGGAGTGAGTGAGCTGTACAGGCATTGAACGGACACGCACAATCGCTGTTATCCATTACGTCTTCATGGCAACAATCCATATCACTCATGTCGCTGTCAGCATTCATATTAGCATGATGATCCATTTGCATGCTGGCATGTGGCATATCACATACCATAGCAACAGACGCAACTAACTGACCCACAAAAGTGAGCAGCATCATAGCTATCAATAAGTAGCTTGAAAGTCGCGTCATCATCATACCTTAAAAATTAAGTGCCCAAATTGTAGCCCGAAATTTACGAACTCGACAAGGGTTTATCTATTTTTATGCTACTGCTGGCAGCAATAGCAAACAAGCAATAACCTGTAAAATACCAAAATCCATCACCCAATTCAGCATGCATTTTTATCAACTCGCCCATTTGCCCATCGGCATTACCTGCTAAATAAGACACGATCAATGCAATCACAAACACATCGACCATGCTCCATTTACTTAGGCCTTGTATGAGTTGACCGAGCAAATACTTAAACCTATTCACTGGTAAGAAACAATAAAGCAATTGCATCAGGAGTTTTAAGGTGGGAATGACAATCGAGAACACTGCTACAAGCGCGGCAACAAGGTAGTTTTTGTTATTAGCAAGCTCATTCACGGTGCCCCAAATGCTGCGTGTTTTTTTGTAGGCATCGATTTCTCCTTCAAGCTTATCAAGCCCCAGCATGCTTGATGCCATCATTAACACGCTACGGGTATTGCGATCGCCTTCATCGGCAATCATTTCAATACCTGTTTTGGCAAGCTTAGATTTATCAATTTTTCCTTCAAGGGTGAGCACTGGCTGGGTTACACCGGGAATAAGTAACACTAAGGCAATTAAAATAGCCAGTATAGGAAAAACAACACGCATTAGTTACAAACCTTTTTAATACTCAGAGTCTGCATCATAACGAACTCTGCGCTCTTAGTCTGTAACCGATGATAAGCTTGCGAATACTTCATCTGCGTATGCGCGGGCATCATACATAGCTTGAAAAACCACATCCATTTTTGAGGCTGGGCGGATCATCTTGAGTAGTTCAAGGGCTGTGTGCCACTGCTCTTCTTCCATTGCTTTAGCAAGTTGTAAGCTCGCCCCTTGCATGCCATTAAAGTTTAACAGTGCACTCGAAAGCTCACTACCCAATGAAAACTCTTTGGCAATGATATTAAGCTCCATATCTAAAATAGCGTCTAAAACAGAGAGTAAGCCGACTAAATAACCTTGTTCAGCTAGGTCTTTACCTCCGGGTTCAAGCATCAAAGCAATAAATTTAGCTCTTGTTAAACCAAGTTTGGTCAGCTCTTGCGGTTTGTCATTGCCTAATTCGCTTAGCGCTAATACCCGCACAAATTGTCTAATCGCATCTTCACCAAGGTAAATAACCGCTTGTGAAATCGAACGAATTGTTTGCCGGCTATTACTTATACGCGCATTAACTAATTTTAAAATGCGTGCAGTAAGGCCAATATCTTTAGCAACACGTTGTTGAATTGCATCAAAATTTAAATCTGTTTGCGCAGTACAGTTAAGTAATTCAAGCACAGCAATTTTTGATGGTTCAACATTACCAAAACTCAAAAGCTCCGGCTTGGCAAAAAAGTAGCCCTGAAACAGGTCGCAACCTGCTGCTTTTAGTTGTTGAAAGTCCTCATAATTTTCAATGCGCTCCACTATGATAGTGGTTTTTGGAAAGCTACGTTTAAGCTTTTTGATCATCATGTTGGTTTTGATAATCGGCTGCGTAACTTCAAGCTTAATAAAATCCATCAAAGGCAAAATATCTTGCCATTTCTCTGTGCCATCATAATCATCAAGCGCGAACAAATAGCCTTCTTGTTTTAATTGTTTAACGCGGTTCACTACTTTTGGAATGCTAGTAGCCCGCTCCACTATTTCGATAACCGCACTGCGTGGCTGCAACAGCTTAGGAAAGTCATCCAAAATAGCGTCAGTCGATAGATTGATAAACGCAGGTTGAAAACCTGTTAGCTTCTCGAGTCCCATCAACATTAACGCGTTAAAAAACAGCCGCCCCGTTGCTTGGCCATCACTCGTTCCTACCGGAAAGACATTATCGCTCGATTCTCTATACAATAATTCGTAAGCATATAAACTTCTATCAGCATTAAATATTGGCTGCCGGGCTATATACTGAGTCATGCTCTGACTTTTATTACCTTCCATACTTAATTCTGACATTCAACTTCTCACTTAAATGTGGCTAACTCCACATTACTATTGTTATAAGTATAGTGAAAGATGTTTGCCTTGCTAAAAAACAAAAACCCAACCAAACTAGGTACATGAAAACGAATTCAATCAGACCATTGCGCTTCTCTAACTCGATTTTCTTACTGTTACTTTTTCTTACTCAAGCAGTTTTGGCTGAGCAGCAGCCTGTACTGAAATATAATGTAACCGGCTCTGGGAACTACTATCCTTATTATATTGATGACAAAAGCAATCCAGGGATCCTCCCCGAACTGATCAAGCAAGTTATGCAGCTTGCTGATGTTCAAGTAAAGCATGTCGAGCTTCCTGCAAAACGAACCGTTAAATACCTTCACCAAGGGAATATTGATTTTGATGTCATAAGCCCCGAGTGGCTGAGCCAGACAGAAAAACAAAACCGACAATTTAGTTACTCAGACACCCTGTTTGCAGTTGAGGAGTATCTCGTGAGTTTAAAAAGCTCGGTGGCTCAATGGCAGCAACTCAACAGTATTCGTAATCAACCCGTAGGGACTGTTTTAGGCTATTACTATTATGACGATAACCACTTTAAACGGGTTGATTTTCACTCTGAACAACAACTCATTCAGGCACTAAAAATACACCGAATTGAGGTCGTCATAATAGATAAACTGCCAGCATTATATTGGGCTGAGCAATTTGATGCTGATATCAGTTTTGGCGCATTACACTCGCTAGGCAACCTAAAAATTCGCCTGCGCAGTGAACATAAATCATTGTTACCAAAAATAAATGCAGCAATCAAAGAACTTAAAAATTCTGGCAGCTTAGATGCCATAATCAATAAATACACAAAAACTATACCCCTATAATAACTAGGGATATTCCGCTTCAGTCCCTCTTTTGCTATAATGCGTGCTGTTTTTCTTACCTTGTAAACTTAAAAGAGCCTCCTATGAGCATTGAACAAGCCCTAATCGAACGCAGTAATAACCAATGTGAACTTTGTGCCGCTACAGATAACCTATCTGTATACGAAGTGCCGCCTGTTACAGAGGCTCATTCTGATAAATGCATTTATGTCTGCCAAACTTGTAAAGATCAAATCGAAAACAATGCTGATTTAACTGCAAACCATTGGCACTGTTTGAATGACAGTATGTGGAGTCAAATTCCAGCGGTACAAGTTGTCGCTTACCGCATGCTGAAACGCTTAGCTTCTGATAACGGCTGGGCACAAGATGCACTCGATATGATTTATCTTGAAGAAGACACATTAAAATGGGCGCAAACAGCGCTAGCTGAAGATGACGACATTAAACACATCGACAGTAATGGTGTTGTGCTGCAGGCGGGTGATACAGTGACACTTATTAAAGATCTTGATGTGAAAGGCAGCAGCCTTGTTGCTAAGCGTGGCACAGCAGTAAGAAACATTGGCTTAACGAGCAACCCAGAACACATTGAAGGCCGTGTTGATGGTCAACGTATTGTTATTCTTACCAAATACGTGAAAAAATAACGTTTATTCTTATGCGCTTTATGTTCTTAAAGCGATTCGTTATTACGAAAATGGGCTTAGTGCCCATTTTTTGTTAATTAAGCTATGATTAAGACAGCGAACTTTATGCTAGGCAATTAAATATGATGCATAACCCTAAACGCAAGGAAAATAATCATGGCTTCGGATACCTTTTCATCTTTCAAACGCGCTTCTCTATGCAGTTTAATAATCTTAGGGAGCAGCTTGGTTTTAACAGGCTGTGGTGAAGACTCTAGTGCACCACAAGCTGAGCAATCATCAATGAAAACCCTGAATACTCAAATCACCTATTTAGATCGTAGTATGCTACCTCCGGGTTCAGTATTAAAAGTACAGCTCGCTGATGTTTCTAAAATGGATGTCAAGGCTGAAGTAATTAGCGAACAAGAAATCCAATTAGATGGTGCACCACCATATGATGTAGCACTTGAATATGACGAAAGCAAAATTGCTGACCGTCACCGCTACAGTGTAAGTGCACGCATTGAGAATCAAGGTAAATTACTTTACATCAGCACTACTCACAATAATCCATTTGCCGAAGATGCCGCTGGCGATCTGTACAAGGTAACGGTGACTAAAGTATCAGCGAAAAAGCCAGACGTGACTTTGACCAATACCTATTGGAAAGCAGTTACCATCAGCGGTGAGGCTATCACCGTTGAAAATAAAGAACCTTTCGTACAATTTAAAGACGATGGTTCAACCAATGGTCACTTAGGTTGTAATAACTTCTCAGGTAGTTACGAGGTTAATGAGCAGGCGCTCACATTCAAGCCATTAGCAAGCACCAAAAAAATGTGTGTATCACAAATGGATATTGAAGCGGCCATGTCGGCAGCACTTACAGCCACGGCTAAGTACTCAATCAATGGTGAGCAGTTAACCTTGTTAGATGATAGTGATGAGCCACTTGCGACCTTCGCAGCGACTTATATGAATTAACAACAGTTAAATTAACAACGCCCAGCAATTGCTGGGCGTTTTTGTATTGAAGAAATTACTCTTCAACTAATTGTTCACTGCGATAAAAACCACTGCTATCGCTTAGTATGGAAACAAGTTCTGGTAATACAGCATCCATCGTTTGCTTTAATTTCCATGGCGGGTTGATCACTACCATACCCGATGCAGTCATACCATGAACGTCGGTATCGGCCTCTGTTGCAAGCTCGAATAGCTGAATGTTACGAATACCCGATGCGATTAAACCCGCCTCCATTCTGTCAATTCGTTCACGGTCTACAACCGGATACCAAATCATATACGTCCCCGTAGCAAAGCGTTTATGCGCCTTAACAAGAGTATTAACAACCGTATCGTAATCGTTTTTTATTTCGTAAGGAGGGTCAATAAGCACGCAAGCTCGACGTGATGCTGGTGGTAATAAACCAATTAAGCCTTGAAAGCCGTTTTCACCACGTACGCGAATAGAACGCTTACCTTTCATGTTGTCTTGCAGTAACTGTAAGTCACGTGGATGCAACTCAAAGAACCAACCGTTATCTTGGCGACGTAAAAAGTGCTCTGCAATTTTTGGCGAACCTGGGTAAAAATCTAAATTACCATTTGAATTAAATGATTTAATCAGCTCAATATACTCATTAAGTGCATCATGCTCACTGTTGTGCCGCCAAAGCTTAGCAATCCCATCTAAATACTCTTGTGTTTTTTGTGCATCACTGCCTGCAAGTTCAAAAAAGCCAGCACCTGAGTGGGTGTCCACATAATCAAGTGGTTTGTCTTTAATTGTTTGGTATTTAAGAACTTCAGCTAGAACAAGATGTTTTAGAACATCAGCAGGGTTACCTGCATGAAAAGAGTGTCGATAACTAAGCATATTTATAAGTCGCCAAATGCAAAACTGCATTAAAAATGAATAGCCATATTGTACATGATAAACAGAAAATGATCCTAGCATCTGGCGCTTTGGTGAATCATAAATGAATAAAAAAGCCGCTACGCTGAATTACACCTTAATAATAAATAAAAATCCTCTAAAACGGCCGTAAATGCTGGCATATCAAGACACTTTCCTTTACATTTGCATGACAATAATCACAGTTTTATGAGCGCATTTATGAATAACGAAACTCTTTCCCAACTCGAACAACTGATCGACAAGTTAATCCTTCGCAACAGCGAACTTGAAAGTGAAGTTAAAAGCTTACAAGAACAAACCGCGAAGCTTTTAGATGAGAACGAAACTCTGCAACTAGAAGTACTCGAAAACGAAGAAAAACAAAAAGATACAAGTAGCACATTGACTGGACTGCTTGAGAAATTACAAAGCGTTCAACAGGCTAGCTAATGAGCAGCCCACAAAGTCAGCGGGTCACCGTAGAGCTACTAGGTAAAGAACATGAGTTTTCTTGCCCTCCTGGGCAAGAGCATGCCCTAGTTGCTGCTGCACAAAATTTGAATGACTTAGTGGAGCAAATGAAACAACGCTCATCGGTTCGCAATGACCAAAAAGCGTTGCTGATGGCAGCATTGCATCTAAGTCATGAATTGCTTGAAGTAAAATCGCAACAAGCAGAACAAGAGCAACAACATGACAGCTTAATAGATAAGCTCAGCCAACACCTTAGTATTTAGAAAAAAGCGCATCTGGCGCTTTTTTTGTTTACAATCAACAGCACTGACACCTATTCGAGCGAAACACCATGCGATTTTGTGCTTTTTTAATCTGTCTTTTCGTAAGCTATAGCGCCAAAGCAAGCGTTAGCTGGCATAGCATCACTCCCGAAATCCAATTTCTACAACAACAAAATAAGCTGCGTTTTTACGATTCGAATCAAGTGCTGATAGAGGGTAAAGAATGTGCCTTAATGTTTGATGCCAGTGGGAACTTTGCCGAAGTAGAAAAGCTCGCAGAGCAGCTAAAAAAACGCTTAAAAACACCATTATGTTATTTAGTGGCGAGTCATTATCATGATGATCATCTACTAGGCTTGGCCGTTTTACAGGCTGAGTTCCCTGAAGCTAAGCTCATCGTACATCAGCAAGTAGCGACTGAGTTTGTTGCAATGCAGCAAGCATTGACTGATAAATTAGATGGTTATGAAAAAAGCATAGAACTGAGCTATCAACGCCTTGCCAATCAACCTAAAAATCAGCAAGCAGTTTGGCGCGACAAACTAGAACTTGCTAAAAAACGCTTATTTCGCTGGCGAGAGCTCACCCTGAACCCACCAGCTATTAACATTACTGAATCAACACAGCTAGACCTTGGTAACTACCCCATCGTTATTACACCCTACCAAGCGCATACTAAGGGTGATCTGACCCTTAGTGCCGATCAAGGTCGCGTGCTATTGGGTGGCGATATAGTCGACAGCTTACCCTACCCAGGACATGGCTCGTTTTCTAGCTGGATAAGTGCGCTGCAAGATATTCAAAAAAATACCACACTGACAACTATTTTACCGGGTCACGGTAAGCCACTGACACCTGCTGAACTTGCACTCCCTTTAAGGTTTTTAAAAACCATTCAAGAGATGACAAACTCCTCACCAGATAAGCCCGTTAGTGAATTAATTCCGCTTTTTCCTACTGAGATAAAACAGCAATACCAGCTAGATGAAGTGGGTGAAAGAGCGTTTTCTATGTTTTTAGAAGCTGGACTTAAACAGGGCAAGTTGTCAAAATAGGGCTAAAATAGTAAAAGGATTTTATTATATGGCTCAAGTAAGTTTGAAATATTTACTTTTGCTGAGCTTGTTTATTGGCTTACAAGGATGCCAACTAACTCAGCAAGAAACAGAACAGCAACGGGCAAGGCCGGAGATTTTTAGCCATTACGAGCCCGATTTAACAACCCAACAAGCACCTAGTGAGTTTGTCGATTCAACGGCTGTCGAACCTCGCCCTATTGCTGCGCCCATAGCAGTCAATAATATTCCACTAGCAAAGCCTCGCGCGAAAGATCTGTGGCAGCATATCGCCAACAATTTAACGCTGGTATTTCAAACCAATAAACATACATCTGCACGAGTAAAATGGTATTTAAAACAACCCAATTACCTAATTAAAGTAAATAAACGTGCGGCACCTTATTTGTATCATATCGTCACACGTATCGAACAACAAAAGCTACCGATGGAATTGGCCTTATTACCCTTTGTTGAAAGTGATTTTAGACCAACAATACGATCATCAGAGCAAGCGGTAGGTGTTTGGCAGCTAGTCGGCGCGACAGCTTATCATTTTGGTGTGCAAAGCGACCAATGGTATGACGGCCGCCAAGACATACTTGCTTCAACCGATGCCGCATTAGCTTATTTAAGTTACTTACATAAACGCTTTGATGGTGATTGGCTGCATGCCCTTGCCGCCTATAACAGTGGTGAAGGACGCGTTAAAAAAGCGATCGAAAAAAATAAAAAGCTTGGCAAGAAAACTGATTATTGGTCGTTATCGTTACCAAAAGAAACCGCTGAATATATTCCTAAACTTTTGGCACTTAGCTATTTACTAAAGCACCCAGAAAAAGGTTTAAAACGCCCGAAATTAGCGAATAAAGCACTTACCACAGAGTTTGATGTAGGCCAACAATTTGATTTTTCAGTGATCGCTAATTTATCTGGCATCGGCCATAATCAGCTCCATAAATTAAATCCAGGGTATTTAAAAAACCAAAGTTCCCCGAATGGCCCACATACTTTACTTCTGCCAATAGAGCGTCGTACGCTGTTACAAAGCAAACTGTTTCGCAACAATTTTGCTGGAGAATACACAGTACAAAAAGACGATACCCTCTACAGTATTTCAAGGCGTTTTAAAATGTCTGTAAAAGATCTAAAAACTCTCAACGATAAAACAACAAATTTGATTAAGGTAGGTGAACAATTGCGCTTATCACAACCACAAACCATGCCGGAATCATTATTGGTTGATTACAATATCAGTCCCTACCTTGAGCAACATGAAGAAGTCATTTCTACAATCGCTATCGACTATCAGGTTAAACCTGGAGACTCAATTTGGAGTATTAGTCAACTTTATGATGTACCGCATAAAGATATTGCAACGTGGAATAAGCTCAGCGCTACCAGCATTTTAAAACCCGGTACTATTTTAACATTGCACTTACCACAAGCTAAGCCAACTGAGCCACAAGTGCCAGCAAGTGAAACCATGCTGTCAGGGATTGAAAGCTCATTGAAAAAGCCTTGATTGCTCAGCACTTGTGGTTAGCGTAAAATCAGTGCCTATATTTAAATTCTAAAGAGAAATAACATGCAGATCAGTAAAGACGCAGCAGTTGAGTTTCACTACACACTTAGTGAAGCAGGCGAGCAAATCGAATCAAGTAAAGATGGCGAGCCACTTTCATATATCCATGGTACTGAAGGCATGCTTCCTGGTCTTGAGAAAGCCCTTGAAGGTAAAGCAGCTGGCGATAATTTTAGCGTAACACTTGAGCCTAGCGAATCTTACGGCGAACGCGTTGATAACCTAATTCAACGTATTCCACTTAAGCACTTACAAGGCAACACAAAAGTGTGGAAGCCAGGTATGACTGCTATCGTTCATTCAAATCAAGGTCGTCACCAAGTAACTATCGTTAAAGTAGGTCGTTTCAATGCAGATTGTGACTTAAACCATCCATTTGCAGGTAAAACGCTGACATTTGACGTTGAAGTAATTAATGTTCGCCAAGCGACAGCTGAAGAATTATCTCACGGCCACGTGCACGGTGAAGGCGGTTGTGGCCACAGCCACTAAGGGTAAATAATGACAAACGTTGCAATTGTCACCGGTGGCAGTAAAGGTATTGGCAAAGCGATAATCGAGCGTTTAGAACGTGAAGCCTACACAGTTTATAACTTAGATATTACCCCATCAGAGGGCAATTATCGCCACTGTGATGTCAGTGATACTCAGCAAGTGAAGTCGGCTATCGCCGATATTGTTGCAGAAGAGGGTCGTGTCGATGCTTTAATTTCTAATGCGGGTCGTCATTTAAGTGCCAACATTGAAAACACCGACGAAGCAATGTTTGATGCCCTATTTGCGCTCAATGTGAAAGGTGCCTATGCCGCAATTCAAGCTGTATTACCTAGCATGAAAAGTCAGCAAGGAGGCAGTATTGTAGTGGTTGCTTCTGATCAGGCAATTATCGGCAAACCAAACTCGTTTGCTTATAACCTGACCAAGCATGCACTGGCTTCAATGGCAAAAACGACTGCACTGGATTATGCCGCGTTTAACATTCGTGCTAACGCTGTATGCCCAGGTACAATAGAAACACCACTGTTTCATAATGCGATTGATGCCTACTGTCAGCGCAGTGGTGCAGATAAAGCAGAGATTGTTGCTGAAGAAGCCGCGCTGCAGCCGTTAGGCCGTTTAGGGCAACCCGAAGAAATTGCTGCTTTGGTTAATTTTTTAATAAGCCCAGAAGCGAGCTTTATTACTGGCAGCTTACAAAGTATTGATGGTGGATACACCACGCAATGAGCGACAAAATTATTGACCCTCATGTGCACTTTTTTAACCTCACTGAGGGTCAATACACTTGGCTACAAGGTAGTAATCCCCCCGCTTGGCCAAATCTAGATAAAATTAAAAAGCAAATTGTCGCTTCTGAACTTAAAGCTGCTTGTCCATTTCAACTAGAAGCCTTGGTGCATATTGAAGCTGGCTTTGATAATCAAGCACCAATTAATGAGCTCAATTGGCTTGCAACGCATTTAGACGACATTCCGTATCGCGCAATCAGCTACAGCCCGATTGACGTATCTCCCAAGCAATTTGAAGCGTCACTCAATAAGTTAGAACATCCATCTTTAGTTGGTATTCGCGATATAACAGAGGGTGATGAAGCTAGGCGCTTATTAACTCCCCACTGCCTAGATAATCTAGCTTTTATCGCAGCCGAAAACTTACACTTTGAAGCACAGTTTGAAATTGAAAACATACAGATAACTGAGCAGCTTATTAAGTATTGCACAGCACTACCATCACTACGAGTGGTGATTAATCATTTAGGCTTTATTAGTGATGAGCAAAGATGGCTTGAAGCAATCATTAAACTCAGCCGCTGCGATAATATCGCGATAAAGTTCTCAGGGTTGGAGTTCACACAAATTGCCACAAACAAACACCTATGGCTGGTTGATAATTTAGTTAAGTACTTTGGTGAGCATCGCGTTATGTTTGCCAGTAACTTTCCTGTATGCCAAATAAATACTAGTTACGAAAACTGCTGGCAACACTATCACTCACTGTGCTCACTGCCGAGTTTATGGCATCAACTTAGCTATAAAAACGCCTACGAAATCTATCTAATTGCTTAAAAACTAGCTATATTCAAATAAGTTAATTTATCTGGAACTCTGTTTTATGTTTAATGCTTTAAAAAAACCTATGGCAAGTAGTGCCTTTATTTGCTCACTGATTTTAGTTGGTTGCGGTGGTTCCGGCAGTTCAGATTCAGACGTAATTGCTAGTGAAGACATCACTTGGACTCAAGGTGTATTTGAGCCATCAAGCAAATTTGATCAACAATGCCAAGCACTCAATGAGAAGCATTGGTTACGAGCTTGGAGTCATGAAACTTATCTGTGGTATGACGAAATAGTTGATCGAGACCCTGCGCTAACTGAAGGGGTATTAAATTATTTCGCTTTATTAAAAACTGAAAACACTACAGATTCAGGTGCTAAAAAAGATAATTTCCACAGTAGTTTACCCACAGCTGAATGGCAAGCTCAAAGCCAATCAGGGCAATCTTTTGGGTATGGTTTCAAACTTAGATTGATAAGTGCGGGCGCCCCCCGCCAAGGCATTATTTCCTATACTGAGCCAAACTCTCCTGCATCAAACTTGAATCTTGGCCGAGGATTAGAAGTAATCGAAGTGGATGGTGTCGACTTTGTAAATGCAACGACCCAAGCAGAGGTTGATATATTGAATGCAGGCCTATTTCCATCTGAGTCCGGCAAAGTTACTTCATTTGTATTTCGAGATATAAATACCAGTGAAATTCGTGAAGTGAGCATGACTGCACAAACTATTACTGGCCAAGCAGTTAGTAACGTTAAAACATTTGCGGATGGTGAAGTGGGTTATTTCCAGTTTAATCGCCATAATGCAGTTGCAGAAAAACCTCTGTACGACGCATTTAACAGCTTAGCAGCAAGTAATGTTAAAGATTTAATTATTGATATGCGTTACAACCCAGGCGGATTCCTTCAAATGGCAAGTCAGGTTGCTTATATGGTGGCAGGCGAGAGTAATACCAGTGGCAAAATATTTGAACAGACTATTTTTAATGATCAACACCCAACTTTTAACCCTATTACTGGGGAGCGCTTAGAGCCTGTTCAGTTTACTAATGAGTTTTTAGGTTTTGCAGACAATCCTGCGATTTCGCCTGGTACTTCGTTACCTTCTCTAAATTTAGAGCGAGTCTTCGTGCTTACAACAGACAGCACCTGCTCAGCAAGTGAAGCTGTGATCAATGGCCTTAGGGGCGCTAATATAGAAGTAATTCAAATAGGCGAAACAACTTGCGGTAAACCCTATGGTTTTTATCCAACTGATAATTGCGATACCACATACTTCAGTATTCAATTTACTGGCGTCAATAATAAAGGGTTTGGTGAGTATGCTGATGGTTTTTCACCACAAAACAGCAACGATAGTGAATTTCAACCTGTAAAAATCCCAGGCTGTGCAATTGCTGATGATTTCACTCACCAACTAGGCGATGAAAATGAAGCAATGCTCAGTGCTGCACTTAGCTATCGAGAGAATGGACGCTGTCCAGTAGCTACTTCAACAGTCAGTGAGCAAGGCTTTGCACCTGCTACTTATAACGATACGCCGCAAGTACGTGATATACGAACTTCAACCTTGCTTCAACAAAGTAAAATATTGAAGCAATAGGAGCGAATCATGAGAGTTCAATTAGCTAGCTTATTAATGCTTTTGACTTTACTAGGCTGTAGTGCTCAAAGCCAAGAGCCTACACCTAAATTGCAACATGCACGGCTTACTGAGCCGCAAAGTGAACTAATAGCGCAAGGCATCGCAAGGTTGATGCACAGCAAGCCAATTGCTGTTGCTGATGATGCTTTTATGAATACCAGTGTGCTTGTCACTGACAGTATGAATGTAATGGATGGGCAAGGTAACCTTATAATGGGCAAGCAACTGTCAATGCCAGAACGCTTTGAGCTACTTATTAAAAACCAAATATGCTTTGTGCGCCATTTAGATAGTAAAGCGACCGAGCCTCTTCCTTTGGTGAAATGCAAACCAGTTGATTAATTCAAAGCTAAAAAGTAGATATAAAAAAAGCCCTTGCGGGCTTTTTTTATAATATGTTGGTGAATATTACTTAATCTCAACACGTTGAGATCGCATAACGACTTCATCATTTAATTCAATACCGATACCTGGCTCTTCTGATACTTGGAAGAAACCATTTTTAGGTTGTGGATCTTGAATGCACAATTCACGGTTCCATTTCTTAATCGCGTAGGTGTGATGTTCGTGAATTAAGAAGTTAGGAATCGCAGTTTCTAAGTGTAACGAAGCTGCAGTTGCTACTGGGCCGCCACACACGTGAGCTTGAATACGCACATCAAAGATATCAGCATAATCACACACTTTTTTAGTTTCAGTGAAACCACCACATAGGCCTAAGTCTGGCTGTAATACATCAATACTTTGATCTTCTAAGTAAGGACGCACCCCCCAGCGGTTATACAAACGTTCACCACCTGCAATTGGCACCGCTACTTTGTCAGCAACTTTTGCGTGTAATGAATGATTTAAGTAATTCACAGGCTCTTCGTAATACATACAATCGAACTCTTCAGCAATTTCACCAATTTGAATTGCTGATGTTGCGCCTGGTAAACTGTGACACTCAAAAATAATGTCAACTTCGTCACCGACTGCTTCACGAATAGCCTGCATACGCGCACGATATAATTTCATTTCTGCACGAGAAATAATGTTAGTGCGATCGTAATAAGTATTGCCGTTTTTATCGTACTGGATTGGGTCAACTTTTACCGCGTCATACCCTTCAGCCATCGCCTTAAGCGCTGCTTCTGCGTATTCCTCTGGGTGAACAAGCGCTTTAAATTCGCTGTCCCAGTCAAATTGTAGTTGTGATGCATAAGTACGTAGCTTATCGTTAACTTTACCACCTAATAGTTGGTAAACAGGCAAGCCTAATGCTTTACCTTTAATATCCCAAAGTGCAGTATCAATGGCGCTCATTGCTGCATACACAACAGGACCACCACCTAAACCCCAAAAGCTTTCGCGTAGCATTCGTGACCACAGTTTTTCTGTTTGAAATGGGTCATGACCAATTAAAAAGGCATCAGCCATTTCTTTGATCATTGCCGCAGCTGCACTATGACCTAAATCATAAGCCAGACCCGCTTCACCCACACCGCTAATACCTTCATCGGTGTGAATACGCACAAAAACAGGTGTCCAAGCAGGTCTGTCTGGACAATGAATATCGAACACTTCGACGCGATTAACTTTCATGGTTACTCCTTACTGAGCAAAACTAGGATCAAGACGATAAGCTTTACGCAACATGGCTGGCCAAGCTAACTGACCACCGGTGCTGCCGCTATGCACGACATTCGCTTGATTATAAATATTATCGATAATAGGTTGTGGTACCGGGATTGCCGTTTGACCACTGGCTTGAATAGCCAATTGAATTTCACAGGCGCGCTGCAAATCATAAAAGCGCATAAAGGCATCCCCCACCGTTGGGCCAACAGTTAAGCCACCGTGATTAACCAATAACATGTGATTAGTGGTGCCTAAATCATCTTGTAGACGCTTTTTCTCATCACTGTTTACCGCTAACCCTTCGTAGCCATGATAAGACAATGATGGCAATGAGAACATTGAGTATTGGCTAAGTGGCAATAGGCCTTTTTCTTGCGTTGCAACGGCAATGGTTTCTTTTGTGTGTAAATGAATAACACAGTGAGCGTCATCACGAACTTCATGAATAGCGCTGTGAATAGTGAAACCAGCCGGATTAATTTTAAATGGCGTGTCATCAAGAATATTGCCAGCTAAATCCACCTTCACAAGGTTTGATGCCGTCACTTCATCAAAACTAAGACCAAATGCATTAACTAAATAGTGATCTGTACCCGGTAAACGTGCCGATAGGTGGGTATAAATTAAATCCCCCCATCTAAAGTGCTCAACTAAACGGTAACATGCTGCTAAATCAACACGAAGCTGCCATTCTTGTTCAGATACTTTATTTTTTAAATCGAGTTTTGGTAAGTCAAACATGGAAAACCTTGTATATGTGACACTGCACAAATAGATGTATAGAAGTCTAAATTACTATTAATAGATGATCAATAGGTGATACAAAAAGGCCACATCAATTGATGTGGCCTTTTCACGCTAAAATGGTGTTTATTTTACTTGTGATAAGTAATCAGCAATTGCAGCCATTTCTTCTTCAGATACGTTTGCAACCATTGCTTTCATCGCAGCAGCCATACCGTTGCTACGCGCACCTGACTTAATGTCTTTCATTTGTGCTAGTAAGTACTCTTTATTTTGACCATTTAATTTAGGGTACTGAGGCATGATAGGCGCTTTACCTTCTGCACCGTGGCAAGTTTGGCAAAGCTTAGCTGTGTATAGTGTTGCACCATCCGCAGCCATAGTGTTGAAAGATAGGCTTGCAGCCATTGCAATGCCAGCCCCACATAAAATTTTCGTGATCTTGCTCATATCTATTTTCTCTTTTTTGACGGGTTATTAAACATTTTCTTTAGTGTAGACCATGATTTAACAATATTGCACCCGAAAATTGTAACGGCAATAGAAACAGTCACTACCAAATTAAATCATCAGGTACTTCAAAATCAGCATACGGATCATCTTCATCCTTTTGCTTATCTTCAGGCTCAACATGGAACACTATGTAGTCTTCGCTGACTTCAGCGACTTTTCGTGCTGGTTCGTCTTCCAGTACAAAAAATTGGCCTTCTAAAACACAAATTGCTAATCGGCCACCAGCTAGGGCCTTTTGTGTTTTTTCATTTACTTCGAGCTCTTTCACTTTATTTTGATAAGTGAAGTTAAATGTGCGATCACCACGGATTTCATCTTGGTTGTGATGCTCTAAAATCTGTTTAACGCGCGCTACTTGCTCACGTTGCTTTTGCTCTTCTAAACGCGCTTTATTAAGCTCGTCGGCTTTTTTCTGCTGCTCAAGCTTAGTTTGTTCAATATGTTTTTGCAGATCGCTAGGATTACTCGTGGCGCCTTTCTTTTTCTTCTTTTGCTGTTTGCGCTTTTCTGTTTTGGCTACTTTAGCTTTATGTGCCGTAGTAAGACCAGCTTTAAGTAATTGATCTTGTAATGAACCCATGACGAAATTCCAATTTATTAATGCGTATTAGGGTTATTTTAATCAGCTCTGCCAACAAATAACAGTACTGAGCCCACTTGATTCACAGCAATCGAGTATATTGATGTGAGATTAACACGCGATGAAATCATGACATATTGATTTAACGCAAGATTTATCATTTTAGTCGCCTTTGAACTTGTAAAAAAACCTGTACCCGATAAGCTAGGGCTTTTCCTCTTGGGAGCTAAAAATGCAGCTGCGACATTTGTTACTTTGCTCTGTGTTTATTTTCTTTGTTTTATACGCCCCACAACCCTTACTTGGATTATTTGCCAGTCATTTTTCTGTATCGCCAGCCACTGCTGGTAGCTTAATGACCGCAACTATGTTGCCACTAGCCATTGCTCCTTTAGTGTATGGCTTGTTTTTAGCTAAGCGAAACCCACTCACAATTTTAAAGATTGCCATGTTTGTGTTAGCAATCAGCTGTATCGCTTTTACTTTAGCACCAAGCTTTGAGTTGCTATTACTAGTTCGTTTTATACAAGGGATCACCCTACCCGCAGCGCTCACTGCCATGACCAGTTATATTGGTGTGACTTTTCAGGCTGACCAATTACAACGTAACATGACGCTTTACATTGGCAGCACCATTGTTGGTGGCTACTTCGGACGTATGCTCGCCGCCTTGTTTACTGACTTTTTGAGCTGGCAAAGTTTTTATTATGTGATTGCGCTTGGGTTAGTACTATTTGCACTCGCCATTCCTAAATCAGGTAAAGGCGCGAGTATTCATGCTGCAAAGTCGCCGCTGTTGTATCTAAAGCAATTAAAAGATCCGCTGGTATTAAAGCTCTACGGAGCAGTGTTTTGTATGTTCTTTTGTTTTGCGGCACTGTTAAATTATTTACCTTTCATTCTGCAAGACAGTTTTGCTATCACTAACACCCGAGACATCGGACTGGTTTACAGCGGCTACTTGTTAGGCGCGCTGGCTTCCATAGCCACACCTTGGCTGTTACGAAAGTCATCAACACCTTGGCATTTATTAACCTGGGTTTTTGTATTCTACAGCCTGACGATGGTGTTATTGATGAGCCAACAGTTAATACTATTTGTGGTTGCTTTTACTGGCTTTTGCGGTGCAATGTTTGTGATCCACTCAAGTGCCGCTCCATTGGTAAATAAAATCAGCGGCGCACCTGCAAGTGTCACCAATGGCGGTTATGTCTCGTTTTATTATAGCGGTGGCGCACTGGGCTCATTATTGCCAGGGCTGGTATATCAGCAACACGGCCAAGTTGCCTTTATGACCGTGCTACTTTTAGTCTGCTTAGTAGGTTTAAGCTTAGTTTATTTGGCAGGTAGAAATACAATACGTGGTTGATGCCCAGTACTTTCAAAAAACAGCTCTAAGTCCTCTTTTTTCATTAGCCATGTGGCGGTATTTTCAAAAGGGTGACAATGAAAAAGCTCGTTAAACCAAATTTCTTGGTCTAGCCAAAGAGTGACATTATTTTGCTTATCGTTTAACAGTGCCAACATAGAAACACAGCCCGGTGGCACTTTAAGATAACGCGCTAATCGCTCATCAGATGCAAACCCTAAACGCGATAACCCCTGCTGCTGAGCTATGGCTTTTAAGTCGAGTTGTTTGTCGTGAGCGGTGATCACTAAAAAGTGGCGCTTACCTTCGTTATCTCGTAAAAACAGGTTTTTTAATCGAGTGCCCGGTCTATCGAGCATAAACTTATCGGCATCTAAGCTGCCGTGTAATGGTGGATGCTCAATCACATCATAATTAATATCTAATTGAGCTAGCGTAGCAGCTAACTTGCTTTTATCTGCATACATTTACAAACAATGTCCTCGTAATTGCACACTTAAATCACGCCATAATACTTCGTCAATAACGTGTTTATCGTCGCAGTATTGTCGCTCTTTAAGCTCTTCATTTAATAATTCAACCGCTTGGTCTTCGAGCATAAGTTTTAAGTTGCTCGACTCTTCAAATACTTCTTGCTCGGCAAAATCTTTAAACTGCTTACGTGTCATTGGCTTATCGAGATTAATTGGGCGTCTGCCCTGTGCTTTAACTGACACCACATAGGCAAAGATTTTATTGCCTTGCTCGTCATTCTTTTCGTAAAACTGTTTATTATTGATTTCAAAAGGAGGCGCTTCTTCTTGGCTTGCGCAACCGGCAAGTAAAACAACCAAAAGCCATGCTATTTTTTTCATTATTGGATAAGCCTTAAACAGTGAATGCGCTTTAGTCTACCAAAAATAAAACAACAGAGTAAAAATTCGAACATTTTAAAAAAAAATACTTGACCACAAATGCAAAAATATTTAAAGTTCACCCCGCTTGAGACGCAAGACTTAAGCATCCTGTATTTAGGAATGTGGGGCTATAGCTCAGCTGGGAGAGCGCCTGCCTTGCACGCAGGAGGTCAGCAGTTCGATCCTGCTTAGCTCCACCACTTTCCTACCTCTCTTTAGGCAATCTGCCAAATTAAATATCTAAACAAACTCATATTCATATTTCGATTCGTTTTATTTATTTGTTTTAGACACAAAAAAACCGAGCAAAGCCCGGCTTTTTAAAGCAATTACTTTTAGTGATTACTCACGAATTTGGCCTTCGCCATTCACTAAGTATTTTTCAGTTGTAAGTGACTCAAGACCCATTGGACCGTAAGCATGTAGCTTAGTTGTCGCAATGCCAATCTCAGCACCTAAACCTAACTGTGAACCATCAGAAAAACGCGATGATGCATTAACCATTACCACAGATGCATCCACACTGCGTTGGAATAACTCAGCTGCAGCTTGGTCTTTAGTACAAATCACTTCAGTGTGGTTTGAACCAAATTTAGCAATATGATCAATGGCACCAGCAAAGTCAGGTACAACCTTGATTGCGATTTCTAAATCTAAGTACTCTTCACCAAACTCGTCGTCAGCAAGTACTGTTGCATTATCAAAGTACTCGGCAGCTTTCGCATCTGCATTTACTTTTACGCCTTCTTGACGAAGAACAACTGCACACAGGTTTAAAAACTCATCAGCAATATCTTGGTGAACCACTAAGCCTTCTAGAGCATTACACACACCAGTACGTTGAGTTTTACCATTTAATAGTAAGTTGATTGCTACATTCAAATCAGCGTCTTTATCAACATAAAGGTGACATACACCTTTAAAATGCTGAATCACTGGAATGGTACTGTTTTCTGTTACAAAATTAATTAAACCTTCACCACCACGCGGAATGATTAAATCAATTGTGTCACGCTGTTGCATCAGCTCCATGAGTAGACCACGGTCTGGATCTGGGATCACTGAAATCAACGCAGCAGGTAAACCATGCTTTTCAAGTACTTTGTGCATTACACTTGCGATTGCTTGCGAACTACGAAGTGCTTCTTTACCACCACGTAAAATAACACCATTACCCGATTTAAAGCATAACGCACCGGCATCAGCCGTCACATTTGGACGTGCTTCATAAATCATACACACAACACCCAGTGGTACGCGCATCTTGCTGATCTTAATACCGTTTGGACGCTCTGAAATTTCACGTAATTGACCAACAGGATCATCAAGGCTAACAATTACTTCGATGCCTTCAGCCATTGCTTCAATGCGTTCATCGTTAAGCGTTAAACGGTCAATCATAGACGCAGCAAGGTTATTATCACGTGCTGCCGCTAAATCGCTTTCGTTCTCTTTGATGATAAACGCTTTGCTTTCGCGTAACGCCTCTGCCATCTCAGTTAACACTTGATTCTTAGTAGCAGTATCAAGTAAAGCTAACTGGGTTGCAGCTTTTGCAGCTTGACTCGAAATATCCGTAATTAAACTCATGACTTCTCCAATAATGCGATATCTTTCTCTGAAACAACTGGGCCGATTGAATCTTGCATTTTTTCGCTAAATTCACTTTGCTCGTTGTCAGCAATAAAATTCAATAAACAGCTACTGTAGTTCGCTGTTGCTTTTGCTAGACGCGTACCATCATCACTACGAACTAAAATGGTATCGCCTACGCCAAATTCTCCGTGTACTGCAACGATTTCATCGCTACGAATACAACCGTCTTCATCTTTTAATGATTCATCGAATGAACCTTCAACGACAACCTCACCCTGCTCGTTAGCTGTGTGAGTCATCCAATGCACTGCTTCTTGCATCGGTTTCTCATATGGTTTGAAGATAGTACCTGGGTTGTCACCCGCAAGCAGTCGGTTAAATGTCTCTTCTTTAAAACCATTTAAAATAAAGGTTGTAATACCATGTGAAGTGGCTTTTTCAGCCGCTTCGATTTTCGTTTTCATACCACCTGTACCAACGGCACTGGTTGCACAACCGGCCATGGCGTAAATCGATTCATCGATGCTATCAATTTCTGGTAATAGCGCTGCATCTTCATGTAAATTCGGATTTTTGTCATAAAGACCATCAACATCCGAAAAAATCATCAATGCATCTGCGTCCGCCGCTGCGGCTACCATTGCCGACAAGTTATCATTGTCGCCAACTTTTAAATCATCAGTTGTTACCGTGTCATTCTCATTAATGATAGGTAATACACCATGCTCCAGTAAGGTGAAAACTGTTTCACGAATACTGGTATAACGCTCACGGTCACGTAAGTCACCATGAGTTAATAAAATCTGTGCCGATGGGAAATCAAAGAAACGATCCCACATCGCCATCATTTCTGTCTGACCGGCAGCAGCCATTGCTTTTTTCATCGTCACTGAACGCTTTTCTTGTTCAGGGAATAAATGCGAACCAGCAGCTACCGAACCCGATGATACTAAAATAACTTCGATACCTTGCGCTCGACAGCGAACGATGAACTGTGCAATGGTCAGTAAATAACGTGAGCGACACCCGTCTTGTTCGGGTGCGATTAATGCGCTACCTACTTTTAGTACTATACGTCGCCAATTTAACTTTTGCATAACTGTTCAACTTTCCATTTTACTATCTGTTCAGTGCCAATTTGCCACTGATTAAAAGACTCGCGTTTAGCTTTACTAAACGCACTGACTATTACCACTTTGCCAAACAACTTATCTATGCACACGACTACGCCACGCAAGTACTGCGATTAGATATAGCACAACTTTTATTCAGTCAGTAGACCAAACGGTTATAAACCATAAGTTGATAAAAAGAGATAAGTGTTGTTTATGTATCGCTGTAAAAAGCTGTGTGAGGCTTTTATTAATAACAACATACATAGAGCCTATACAATCTGGTACACCAACAGATAGGGTGTAGATTGTATGACCGAGATTTAGCTGCCACGATGGGAACTAAACATTGACCAGATAATGAACTTATATTCTATTCAACACGTAATAAATACACACTGAACACGGGAAAGTTCATTTCTATTTAATTAGAAAACAAAGTGAATAAAACACTAAAATTGTTACAAGCAATTGATTATTTAGAGGTAAAGCTCTAGAAAACTGTAGCAACACCGATAAACATTTAGATATCAAATTGTTTGAACACGAAATATAATACGGGAAATCAGGGGTAAAGATCAAGGGCGAAAAGTAATCACAGCTTTTATACTTGCCATAAATAGGAAAAATAAATACTTTTTAACAATAAGTTAGATCACCATATGTTAGCCCTAATGATTTTTTCTCTGCAAACCTGACTTTTGTTTTAGATATAACCCCAAAAAGTAGTAATAACGACTAAAATCGTATTTGAAGCATCAAGTTTGCTTGTGTCTATAGTGATGAGTAAGCTTTAATAAGCAGGCAATTTTATTTCAAAGGTCTAATTGAGGATTGCATTACATCATAAATAATGTGATTCGACCTTTTTTGAACAGTAGTAACAAAAGGATAATTTATTCTATGTCAGCAATTTATATAGCAGGGATCGCATTGTGCTCAGTATTAGCACAGTGGGTCGCATGGGCGTTTCGCGTACCCGCTATTTTATTTTTACTACTAACAGGTTTAGTTTTAGGGCCATTTAGTGGCGTACTAGAACCTGACGCTCTACTGGGTGATTTACTCTTCCCTGTAGTTTCTTTAAGTGTGGCGGTGATCTTATTTGAGGGTTCACTAACCTTACACTTCAGAGAGTTAAAAGGGATTGGTAAGGTAGTTCGTAACCTCTGCTCTATTGGAATGCTCACGACTTGCTTAGTAATCAGCTTCAGCGCTTATTGGATTTTAGAGCTGAACTGGCGAGTTGCTGCAGTCCTTGGGGCGGTGCTTGTTGTAACTGGACCTACAGTTATTGCGCCGCTGTTAAACTCTATGAGACCTACTCAAGATATTGACCGCATCTTGCGTTGGGAAGGTATTGTTATAGACCCTATAGGTGCATTATTCGCAGTACTAGTATTTGAAGCTGTCATGCTTGTAGGTCAAGGCGAAGTACTGAGTCATACCATTATCGCGCTCTTTAAAACCCTGGGAGTTGGTTTAACCATTGGTGTCGTTGCCGGTTGGCTTACCACATTGCTGATACGCCGAGAATGGCTACCATTTGAGTTACACAAGTTTGGCATTTTAGCCTTAGTACTGATTAGCTTTACGGTTTCGAACCACCTAAGCCATGAATCTGGCCTCCTCGCTGTTACCGTGTTTGGTATTTGGCTTGCTAACCAAGATGATCTCGAAATTGACTCTGTGCTTGAATTTAAAGAAGACCTTTCGATGATCTTAATTTCATCACTGTTCATCTTACTTGCAGCCCGACTACAGCTATCAGATTTAATGATGTTACATAGCGATGTGTTTATTTTCTTAGCCATCGTGCTTTTTGTGGCTCGCCCAGCCTGTATTGCAATATCGACCTTTAAAACTGATTTACCACTTAAGTCTCGTTTAGTTCTGTCGTGGATTGCACCACGGGGTATCGTTGCCGCTGCGGTGGGCTCTGTATTTGCTCTAAGTATGGTCGAAGCTGGCATTGCCGATGCTGAAAAAATAGTGCCACTTATATTTACTGTAATTATTATTACTGTAGTACTGCAAAGCCTTACAGCAACACCGTTGGCAAAGTTATTAAAAGTACGCCAGCCTGCGCCAAATACTATTTTAATTATTGGCGCAAACCATGTAGCCCGTGCTATTGCTTGCGGCTTAAAAGATCAAAATATTCCGGTGCACTTATCTGATCCTGCATGGGAAAACTGTAAAATGGCACGCATGGATGGCTTACCTTGTTACTATGGTAATCCGCAGTCAGAGCATGCGGAGCGTTATTTACCATTAACAACAATTCGTAGCGTACTCGCGCTTTCACCTAACCGCCATCACAATGCATTAGGCGTACAATACTTCTCGCATTTGTTCGACGAAAAGAATGTATTTTCTCTGCGCTCTTCGACTAACCATGCAAAAGCGAATAAAGACAGTGCGACCTTCTTGTCACGACAAATTCTGTTTGGCGACAATGGCGCTTATGCCCGTTTAAGCAGCTTAATTGCCAAAGGCGGCAAAGTTAGTGCGACGCGTATTTCTGAAGAGTTTAGTTGGGATCAATATAAAGAAGTTAATAGCGAAGCAATCCCATTATTTATTTTAAATGGTGAAAAAAGCGATGATGACGATACGCCTATTAAAATTCGCCCGTTCACTACAAATATGGAAAAACCTCCACAAGTAGGTGAACGTATTGTGGCACTTCAACCGCCTAAACTATCGGTGCTAAAAGACCCGAACAACGGCAAACCGAAAGAAAATAAAGAAGAGAAATAACAGTAAGGCCAGCATTAGCTTAATGCCAGTCAGTTAAGAGCTGACTGGCATTTTCTTTTATAGGGATATTTATTAGGTTTCCTTCTTACCACCCTTGGATAATGCCTGTCTGGTAGCCTATCGGGTAAGATAAACAACCTAAGAG
>NZ_JAKGBH010000022.1:0-83848 GCF_021532515.1 Pseudoalteromonas sp. PAST1
GACCATCTTAACTGTATCTGTGGTGTCTAACGACTCTTGAACGACTTTTATTTTAAATTCGAGGGAATATCTACGCTGTGACTTTACTTTCATGATTACTGACTCCAAAAAGGTGTCTACTTTTATGGAGTCAGATCAATCAGCTATCAAAAATATAAAACCTGAGAGATCAATGTAAAGCTATTATTGTTAAAAAACATAAATAACTAAGCCCTCTCTCGATCAGCTAAAAACTGACGTCTGAAAGCTGACAGCTCCAAAAACAAAAAACCCAGCCGGAGCTGGGTTTTTGGTATTCTGATAAACGTAAATATTAACGTTTTGAGAATTGTGGACGCTTACGTGCTTTCTTAAGACCCACTTTCTTACGCTCAACTTTACGTGCATCACGTGTAACGAAACCTGCTTTACGAAGTGTAGGACGTAGAGACTCGTCAAACTCCATAAGTGCACGAGTGATACCGTGACGGATAGCACCAGCTTGACCAGTTGTACCACCACCTGAAACAGTGATGTGTAGGTCAAACTTTTCAGTCATTTCTACGTGCTCTAGTGCTTGACGAACAACCATGCGAGCAGTCTCACGACCGAAGTACTCTTCTAGAGAGCGCTTGTTGATTACGATGTTACCAGTGCCTGGGCGTAAGAATACGCGAGCACTTGAACTTTTACGACGACCTGTACCGTAGTATTGATTTGCCATGATAGTGCTCCTTAAATGTCTAGAACCTGAGGCTGTTGTGCAGCATGGTTGTGCTCAGTACCTGAGTAAACTTTAAGTTTACGGTACATTGCGCGGCCTAAAGGACCACGTGGCAACATGCCTTTAACAGCTTTTTCGATGATCATTTCAGGCTTTGCAGCTTGAAGCTTGTCGAAAGTAGTAGACTTAAGACCACCTGGGAAACCAGTGTGTGCGTGGTACATTTTGTCTTTTGCTTTATTACCAGTAACAGTAACTTTCTCAGCGTTGATAACGATGATGTAATCACCAGTATCTACGTGAGGAGTGTATTCAGCTTTATGCTTACCGCGTAGGCGACGAGCGATTTCAGTAGCGATGCGACCTAAAGTTTTACCTTCAGCGTCAACTACGTACCAGTCACGTTTTACTGTTTCTGGCTTAGCAACAAACGTTTTCATTTATTAAAATCCAATGTTTTTTAATTAAAACCACAGGTAATTATTATTAATTACCGCTCTAAGTTGAATGCTTTAACCCCTTCGAGTTTAAGACTTTGAGCCATCAATTAGAGGCTAAACTAATATCTGGCAATAGAACGCAACGTGGCAGACGCGGGAGTATACCAGCACTTGAACCACATTGCTATATGATGGTTGTTTTTTATTCGAGAAAATCAGCTATCAAAAGCTTAAAAATCGAAAAATGAATGTAAAGCTACTTCAGTTCATTAACACAAATAACTAAACCACTATCTCGATCAGCTAAAAACTGACGGCTGAAAGCTGACAGCTCACTAAGCTAGATGCTCTTTTGCTAAATACTCTAGCGATTGCATTTCTTGTAGTCGGCTAATACAGCGCTTAAATTCAAAATTTAAGTTACCTTCGCTATATAGCTCGGTTATTGGCTTTTCAGCAGAGATAATCAGCGTTACATGACGCTCGTAGAATTCATCCACTAACGCGATAAAACGACGTGCCGCATCATCATTGGCTTGCCCAAGAGCTTTTACGTTCGACAAAATCACCGTGTTATAAAGTCGGCTTATTTCCATGTAATCAACTTGGCTGCGGGCTGTTTCGCATAGTTCACTAAACTCAAACATAGCAATACAGTCAGACACTTTACGGGTTTTGATCATCCGCCCTTCAATTTCAATTTCTTTATCGAGCACACCCGGCTCAGGTGACAACTTATCGAAGTATTCAAATAAATTATCATCAGCTTGCTTATCAAGCGGACTATGGAAAATTTCGGCTTGCTCAAGGGTACGTAAGCGATAATCAACCCCCGAGTCTACATTTACGATTTCGGTGTTGGCTTTTACCAACTCAATTGCTGGTAAGAAACGTGCACGCTGCAAACCGTTTCGATACAGCTCATCAGGCACGATGTTTGACGTAGCTACCAGCACAATGCCGCGCTCAAATAAGGCTTCCATCAAACCACCTAGCAGCATTGCATCAGTGATATCTTGCACAAAAAATTCATCAAAACAGATAATATCTGTTTCTGATTTAAAGATATCTGCAACCACATTTAATGGATTACTGGTATTTTTTAACTTTTTCAGCTCATCATGCACGCGATGCATAAAACGGTGAAAGTGCACACGCATCTTACGATCAGTAGGTAAAGCTTCGTAGAACGTATCAACTAAATAGGTCTTACCTCTACCTACTCCGCCCCAAAAATACAGCCCTTTTATACTTGGCGTGCTATCTTTAGAGAATAGTTTGGCAAACCACCCCTTCGCGGCTGGTTTGTCTGCCGTTAGGTCATCATAGAGTCTTTGCAAATGGCGCACTGCATTTTCTTGCGCTGCATCATGTACAAAGTCTTCACGTTGTAAATCTTGTTGGTATTTCTGCCAAGGAGTCATAGGTCGTTACAATAAAACACAGTTAAATTTGCACAGTATATTAACACGCATCGTATCTCAGGGTATATTAGCCCGCAGTATGATTTCACAATCAAATTAAGCATATTTTAATAATGATTGGACTATAAATGTTTTTAAAGCATTTGTTTTTGTTATTTTTTCCCAAAGGGGTAGATTTATGGGCACAATTACCTGGATAGGTATTCTAATCATCGTTGCAATTTCAGCATTCTTCATTGGTGCTTTTGTAACCAAAAAACAATTTAAGCAAGACGAACTAGAACAACAAGTCGAGCAAGCTAACAATGCACTTGAACAATATCGTCAAGATGTAGCTGATCATCTAGCGAGCACAGGTAAGCTAGTATCTAAAATGAAAGATAACTACGACCAGCTACTGAACCATGTAGAAGAAACAAATAAACTGCTACTTGCTGATAAAAAACAGCACCCAAATGAGCCGTTCTTTTCTAAAGAAACAACTGAGCAATTACAAAACTCATTACAAGACCGCAGAGGCGATCGTTCAAGTGCTGAAGCTCAGCCTGCTGACTATGTTGTTGGTGAAACGGGCTTGTTCACTGGCTCAGAGAAAGTTTCAGAACATTCTAAAGCCTCTTGATGAACTTTTTTTTGACCCCATAGTCATTAGATATAACAGCTTTATATCTAAACCAAGAAAAGGGCTGCTTATGCAGCCCTTTTTAGTTTTTGCTTTATCTCTGAAGTGGAGTAAACCCAGACTATGAAAATGAAATTATCTGTTATCAGTGCTGCTATTTTATCTTCTAGCTTATTATTAAGCCCTGCAATTTCAATGGCAAAACTTCCTGTTGCTGTAAATGGTCAACAATTGCCAACCCTCGCACCTATGCTTGAGCAAATCACACCGGGCGTGGTGAGCATTCAAGTATCAGGCTCCAAAGAAGTTCGCCGCCGTGCGACTCCATTTGATGACTTTTTTGGTGTTCCTCGTGGTGGCAGTCAAAAGCGTGAATTTAGTGGCCTAGGCTCAGGTGTGATCATTGATGCAGACGAAGGATACGTGGTTACTAATAACCATGTTATCGAAGATGCCGAAAAAATGGTGGTGACCTTAGAAGATGGCCGCGAATATGACGCGACCAAAATTGGTAGTGATAAAGAGTCAGATATTGCCTTGCTGCAAATTGATGCTGAAGACTTAACAGCGCTTAAAATTGCCGATTCAGATCAGTTACGTGTAGGAGACTTCGCAGTTGCCATTGGTAATCCATTTGGTCTAAGTCACACAGTAACATCAGGTATCGTCAGTGCCCTTGGCCGTAGCGGTTTAAATATAGAGGGCTATGAAGACTTTATTCAAACCGATGCAGCTATCAACCAAGGCAACTCAGGCGGCGCGTTAGTGAACCTTAATGGTGAACTGATTGGTATCAACACTGCTATCTTAGGTGCATCAGGTGGTAATGTGGGGATTGGTTTTGCCATTCCATCTACCATGATGAAAAACCTTGTTGACCAGATCATCGAGCACGGTGAAGTGCGTCGTGGCTCGCTGGGTATTTCAGGTCGACCACTTGATGCAGGCCTCGCTAAAGCACAACAGTTAGACGTAAAACAAGGCGCTTACGTTATGCAAGTAATGGATGATACAGCAGCAAGTAAAGCGGGTATCAAAGCGGGTGATGTAATCATTAGCGTTGATGGTACTGAAATTAGTGGTTTCCATGAATTACGCAGTAAAATTGCTACCCTTGGCGAAGGCAAAAAAGTAAAACTGGGCATTTACCGAGATGGCAAAATCAAAACCGTTAATGTCACATTAGATGGTGCATCAGCAACGACTGCTGCTGGCGAAGAAACGCACCCAGCTTTCCAAGGAGCGACATTAGAAAATACCCAGAAGAGTGATGGTAAGGGTGTTGAAGTAACCGGCGTACAAGCGCGTTCTCCAGCTGCTCGTGTCGGCCTTGAAGAAGGTGATGTGATCATGCAAGTGAACCGTCAACGCGTTGAAACAATCCGCGACATGAATAAGATCATTGAAAATACCAAAGGTAACATCGTACTAGGTGTTAAACGAGGTAGAGAGCTTATTTTCGTACTTATTCAGTAAACCTAGTTGATAAATCATGAAAAAATAACAGCGGTGCTTGCCGCTGTTATTTTTTTTGTGCCATCATTAAGGGATTGCTCACTGATAATAAGAATACTGTGCTGAAACTTTTAAAATTTATCCTTCCACCGCTTTTCACTGGTTTAGGCATTGCCTTTTTAGTGGTTTTATTTAGCCCAAGCCTTCGTAGCACACTGTTACCAGATATGAATTTACCTGCAGCGATATCCTCTGAACATATGAGCTTTGCTGATGCAGTACAAAAAGCAGCGCCGTCGGTTGTTACTATTTTTTCAGAAAGCATTTCCAATCAACCGCGCTATAAACGTCAAAACACCGTTCAAGCTCTTGGCTCTGGTGTGATCATGACCCAAGACGGCTATATCTTGACTAACTACCATGTAATCAAAAATGCCGATCTCATTATCGTTACACTCGCTGATGGCCGTCGTTTTTATGATGTACAAGTGATTGGTTTTGATACTCAAACAGATTTAGCACTGTTAAAGATCAGCGCTGAGCATTTACCAAAGATTCCAGTGAACGATAAATTTAAACCACGTGTAGGTGATGTTGTTTTAGCGATAGGTAACCCGCTTAACTTAGGTCAAACCATTACCCAAGGTATTATCAGTGCGACGGGTAAACAAAACTTAATCGATAGCCCTTACAGCAGCCTATTACAGATGGATGCTGCGATTAACGTGGGCAACTCAGGTGGCGCGTTAGTCAATTCAAGAGGTGACTTAGTCGGTATTACCTCGGCACAATTTAAAACTCATGAAAATCTCGATATTCAGGGTATTTTCTTTGCGGTGCCTTACTCGATTGCCAAAGATGTGATGGATAAACTAATAAAGCATGGCCGTGTCGTACGTGGCTATTTAGGCTTTAGTGGCACCGGCATTGATAGTACAGGTAAAGATGTTAGCGATAACTTTACGCCTGTTGCAGGTATGCGTATTTCTCAACTTGATCCATTTGGCCCAGCCTGGAAAGCAGGTATTAGAGAAACAGATATTGTAGTTAAAATTGGCGGTATTGCAGTAGCAAACCCACAACAAGTGCTCGAGAAACTGGCCAATACAGAGCCAGGAAAAGAACTTGAGTTTGAAGTATATCGCAATGGCAAAATCTTAAAAGTAATGGTGACTGTTGCAGAACTCGAAGACGATCAGTAGTTACTTAGGTAATACAGATACAAAAAAGGCCTAACAAGTGTTAGGCCTTTTTTGGAAGTCTTAGCGATTAGCTTGAACGGCGCTTGATATTAGCACCTAGCGCACTCAGCTTATCTTCAATGCGTTGATAACCACGGTCTACGTGATAGATGCGGTCAACAATAGTCTCACCTTGAGCAACGATCCCTGTCAAAATAAGGCTCGCTGAAGCACGTAAATCAGTTGCCATCACTTGCGCGCCTGATAGGCTTTCTGTATCCCCACAAATTGCCGTATTACCTTCTAAGCGAATGTTTGCGCCCATACGCTGTAACTCTGGTACGTGCATAAAACGGTTTTCAAAAATCGTTTCTGTGATGGTTGCACTGCCTTTCGCTACCACATTTAAAGCTGTAAACTGCGCTTGCATATCGGTAGGGAAACCCGGGTGTGGCATAGTCTTAATATTAACTGCTTTTAATTCGCGGCCACGCATATCAAGATAAATGCTGTTATCAGTGACTTCAACCAAGGCATTGGTAGCGCGTAGTTTTTCAATCACAGGATCAAGACTATGGTGGTCTGTATTTTTACAAAGCACTTCACCGCCAGCCATTGCCGCCGCAACCAAGAAGGTACCTGTTTCAATGCGATCAGGAAGAATGCTGTACTCACAACCCGATAGTGACTCAACCCCTTCAATTTCGATACGGCTAGTGCCTGCACCGCTGATCTTCGCACCCATCGCAATTAAGCAATTAGCAAGATCGGTAATTTCAGGTTCGCGAGCGGCATTTTCAAGTACAGTTTTACCATCAGCCAGCGTTGCTGCCATTAGTAAGTTTTCTGTTGCGCCAACACTGACCATCTCCATAAAGATTTCAGCACCTTTTAAGCGACCATCAACCTTAGCGTTGATATAACCATTTTCAACCTTGATGATAGCGCCCATGCGCTCGAGGCCTTGAATATGGATATCAACTGGGCGGGCACCAATCGCACAACCACCTGGCAGTGATACTTGCGCTTGGCCAAAACGGGCAACTAAAGGGCCTAATGCAAGCACAGAGGCACGCATTTGCTTTACCAGCTCGTACGGTGCAAGCGTTTTATCAACCGTCGCACCATCAATGATTAGTTTGTCTTGCTGCCATTCGACATTTGCACCCAGCGTTTTTAACAAGGCTTCTGTGGTGCCGATATCGCGTAAACGAGGAACATTACTAAAGGTACTTTTGCCCTGCCCTAAAAGCGCAGCAAAAAGAATTGGAAGAGCGGCATTTTTAGCGCCAGAAATAGTGACTTCACCTGCCAGCGAGGTGCCACCTTGAATAACAAATTGATCCATTAGGAGGCCCTGCGACTATTGAGGTAAAATAAATTTTTGTTCGCGTTTCCATTCAGTCGGTGTGAACGCTTTGATAGATACAGCGTGGATTGTACCGTCTGAGATTGTTGACATTAACGGAGCATAAACCAACTGTTGCTTCTTCACGCGAGATAAACCATCAAAACACTCACCAACAGCAATCACTTCGTAGTGGCTACCATTTGCTTTAACAATCACTTCATCTAGTTTTAATTCGTCGCGTAATAACGTTTCGACTTGGCTCGTTTCCATAAATCTCACTCAAATAAGTTTGTGACCTGACCCAACTGCATTAAGTTTTGCAATTGCTCAGGGCTATTTTGCAGTTCAAGGTGAATGCCTTGCTGCTTTAATTCTGCGAAAGAGTGAATTAACCAAGCTAAGCCCGCCGTGTCAACCCTAGAAAGCCCAGAAAGGTCAAAATACCATGTTTTATGCTTAGTATCTGGCTTAACGTTCAGAAGCCGTTCACGACCAATTGAATTTCGAGTCAGTTCGCCACTGACTCGAAACTGGTTCTCTTCAAGTTGAGTAATCTCGACTTTACTCATTGCCACCTTCACCTCTGAACTGAACTGGCAACTGGCTCTTCTGCTCCAATAAATCACTCACATATTCTATACCTTGTTGGCGTAAAATACCTTGTAATTCACTTTGTTTAGCATCTAATAAGCTAATACCTTCCGCAATCATGTCATAGGCTCGCCAATCACCATCACGATCCTCGCGTACCTTAAAATCGATTTTAATATCTGGCTTACCCGGCTCAACAATTTTTGTTTTCACTACTACGACATCTTGGCCTTTGAAAGACTGCGCAGGTGCGAACTCAACGCTTTGATTAGTGTACTGTGTAAACACGCCAGCGTAAGTGGCGATTAAATATTTTTGAAATACATCAATAAAGCGCTGCAACTCTTTAATTGCTTTCGCTTTTTCTTCTTTATCTTCGATAGCGCGCACCTTTGATACATGATTACCTAATACGCGCAGTGCAGCATATTTGTAGTCTATGTAAGGCATCAGCTCTTCTTCAACGATAACGCGTAAATGCTCTTTATCTTTCGCAATTAGAGGCTGATCTTTAGAAATACGCGCAAACGTATGATCAGATACTTTACGCACCATTTTATAAGGATCTTTTAAATCAATATTTGCATCAGCTGCATTGACATTTAATGTCAACAGCATGCCCAAACATACTAAAAACTTCTTAAACATAATTATTCACTTCCTTGGTTGAATAAGAACTGACCTATCAATTCTTCTAAAACTAATGCTGATTTTGTGTCGGTAATGTAGTCACCATTGGCAAGAGCCTTACTTTCAACACCAAACAGCTCATCTAAGCCAGCATCTTGTTCATTAACTGTCACTTCATTGCCCATACAACGCTGTTCAGCAGATTCTGGGGCAATAACAGGGTTAATACCTAAATACTGTTCACCTAAAATACCTGACGTTAAAATAGAGATTGATGTGGTGTCTGAAAACTTACATAAGTAATTAGCATCAATCGCCATATTAACCACCGGCACAAACTCTTTTGGATGGATAAAAATAGATTCAACTCGACCAACAACCACACCACCTACTTTGATAGGCGCTCTTGCTTTTAAAGAACCAATATTCTCAAACTTTGCGTTAAGTTGGTAAGTTTCACCACTCCCACTAATGCCAGCATTCGCAACTTTAAATGCTAATAATGCAAATGCAGCGATACCAAGGGCTACAAAAAAGCCAACTAATATTTCTAATTTCCGTGAATTCATCTTAATACCCTAATTAGCTGGTAAACATTACCGCTGTTAAAATAAAGTCAAAACCTAATACTGCCAATGACGAGTGCACAACGGTTTCTGTTGTGGCCTTACTGATCCCCTCAGATGTAGGAACACAGTCATAGCCTTTGTAAAGTGCAATCCAAGTCACAATCATGGCGAATACAAAACTCTTAATCATGCCGTTCACAATATCTTGTTGAAACGACACTTGCGCTTGCATGATTGACCAGAAGCTTCCTGAGTCAACACCAAGCCAATCAACACCCACTAAATGAGCGCCAATAATAGCAACCGCAGAAAATATTAGTGCAAGCAATGGCATACTGATAAAACCAGCCCAAAAACGCGGTGCAATAATGCGTTTAAGTGGATCGATCGCCATCATTTCTAAACTTGATAATTGTTCAGTCGCTTTCATTAACCCAATTTCAGCAGTAAGCGCACTACCCGCGCGACCAGCAAACAGTAATGCTGTTACTACAGGGCCTAACTCACGTAATAAGCTCAATGCCACTAAGGGTCCTAAGCTATCTTCAGCACCATAGCCTACTAATACGGTGTAACCTTGCAGAGCGAGCACCATACCGATAAATAGGCCTGACACCATGATGATCAAAAGAGATTGCGAGCCCACCATATATAATTGGCGAACAAGTAAAGGTGTGCCTTTTTTAAAGTTTGGCACATTAACGAGTGCACCAAACAGCATTTGAGTAGAACGACCAAGCGCGGCAAAGCGCCCTAGCGTTTTGTGACCTAACTTCTGGAATAGATCAAGCATTATGCACTCCTAGTAATTCATCATCATACGCAGGAGCTGGGAAATGGAATGGCACAGGGCCATCCGATAAACCATTTAAGAACTGTTGCACAAGCTCAGATTCATGGTTTTGCATTTGCTCAGGTGACCCTTCGCCTATCACTCCTTGATCAGCAATGATGATCACGTGGTCGGCAATACTCATTACTTCTGTTACATCATGAGTTACGATCAGTGATGATAAACCTAACACCTCATTCAGTGACTTAATAAGTTTAACAAGCACACCCATGGAAATAGGATCTTGACCAGCAAAAGGCTCATCATACATGATAAGTTCTGGATCAAGGGCAATTGAACGCGCTAAAGCAGCACGACGAGCCATACCACCCGAAAGCTCAGACGGCATTAAATCTTGTGCACCACGCAGACCAACAGCTTGTAATTTCATTAAAACAACAAGGCGGATTAAATCTTCGCTAAGCTGAGTATGTTCGCGCAAAGAAAAGGCGATATTGTCAAACACTGACATATCGGTAAATAAAGCGCCGCTTTGAAACAGCATGCTCATTTTGGTACGGGCGGCGTAAAGTTCCTTGCGAGTCATGCTAGGAATGCTTTTGCCTTCAAATAAAATGTCACCAGAGTCAGGCTTCAGCTGACCGCCAATTAAGCGTAACATGGTGGTTTTACCAATGCCGCTCGGTCCCATGATAGCGGTAATCTTGCCTTTCGGAATGTTAAAACTCATATTTTTATATATGATTCTATCGCCCCGTGAAAAGGTTACATCCTTGATTTCTACTATTGATTGCGACAAGTCGCTCTCCATAACGTTTTTCACTAGTTTTGCCATTTTAAGGGTTTTTTAGTCAAGATGGAAAAAACAAATCGTAAAATTTTGTAATATTTTCTATCAATAAATTCTAAAGCTAGCTGTAAAGAGCTTAACGACACCTGAAATTTAGTTTCCTTACCAAGCACGCTTTATGCTTGCCAGCCCATTCTTTTACTTATACTTTCAGGCTCGCTTTTGTTACTATTTGCAGTCATCTGTATAAGTAATGTTGGCGTATCACAATGGTGACTTCTTTTGTCATTTTAATTATTGGCTTTGCTGCACTCGTTTGGAGTGCCGATCGGTTTGTTTATGGGGCGGCTGCACTGGCAAAAAATATGGGGATCCCCACCCTAATCATTGGTTTAACTGTTGTTGCTATGGGCTCATCTGCGCCTGAAATGATGGTATCTGCATCGGCAGCACTTGCTGATAAAACAGATACTGCGGTAGGAAATGCGGTCGGCTCTAACATTACTAACATCTTACTTGTACTTGGTGTCACAGCTTTACTGCGCCCCCTTTCAGTATCTTCAATGACACTTAAACGCGAAATGCCGCTGGTACTATTAATCTCTGTAGCCGCTTGGTATGTGTTCTCTGATAACTATTTTTCGTTCGCTGAAGGCATTGCATTGATGATTGCCTTTGCGGTGTTCATTGGTGGCTTAGTTATTGTGTCTCTGCGTGCTAAAAACCAAGATGACCCATTTGTCAGCGAAGCATGTGAAGATGTTCCGAACGATGTCAGCACTAAATCAGCCATATTTTGGTTAATCATCGGCATGATTTTATTACCAGTCAGTTCACACTTTTTAGTTGAATCAGCCGTTGATATCGCAAAATATTTTGGTCTATCAGACCTTGTAATAGGCTTAACCATAATTGCTATTGGCACCAGCTTACCAGAGCTGGCAGCCTGTATTGCAGGGGTATTAAAAAACGAAGACGATTTAGCGCTTGGTAATATCGTTGGCTCAAACATTTTCAATTTACTCGCCGTATTACCACTTGCGGGTATTATCAACCCATCAATTATTGACCCTTCTGCGGCAAACCGCGATGCACTTATCATGATTGCAGCAACCGTTGTATTGATTGCCATGTCATTGAACTTTAAAGGTGCTCGTCGTATCAATAGAGTAGAAGGTGGCTTACTGTTAGTCGCATTTATTGCATATCAGGGCTATATTTTCAGCCAAGTAGGATAATTAATGACACAACCTAGCTTTATCGCGCAGGGCAAGCGCGTACTCGAAATTGAAGCACAAGCTTTACAAGAAATTGAGCAATATATAAATCAAGATTTCGATAATGCTTGCCAATTAATGTTCCAATGTACAGGTCGTATTATTGTGATTGGTATGGGCAAGTCTGGCCATGTAGGTAATAAAATTGCTGCAACCCTTGCAAGTACTGGCACTCCGGCATTTTTTGTTCATCCTGGCGAAGCTAGCCACGGTGATTTAGGAATGATCACCCGCGACGATGTGGTGATGTGTATTTCAAATTCAGGTGAGACCAGCGAAGTACTCAGTATTATCCCTGTTATTAAGCGCATTGGCGCAAAAATGATTTCATTAACAGGCAACCCAGACTCAACAATGGCAAAACTGTCTGATGTTCATGTGTGCATCAAAGTTAGCCAAGAAGCGTGTCCGTTAGGCCTTGCCCCAACGGCAAGCACCACTGCAACCTTGGTTATGGGCGATGCAATGGCGGTTGCGCTACTAGAAACCCGAGGTTTCACTGCCGACGATTTTGCACTTTCGCACCCTGGTGGCAGCTTAGGTAAACGTTTATTACTTACATTAGATGATGTGATGCACGCAGGCGACGCAACGCCAATCGTTAGCGAAACCCAAAGCATCAAAGATGCATTGATTGAAATGTCAGCCAAAGGCCTTGGTATGACCGCAGTGATTGGTGCAGATGAAAAGTTAGCCGGGTTATTCACTGATGGTGACTTACGCCGTATTTTAGAACAGCGCATCGATATCCATAACACGGCAATTAGCCAAGTGATGACCCGTTCATGCACAACGGCTCGCCCTGACATGCTTGCGGCTGAAGCTTTAAATATTATGGAGCATAAACGTATTAATGGTTTAATTGTGGTGGATCAAAGCAACACACCAATTGGTGCCCTTAATATGCAAGACTTATTAAAAGCAGGAGTTCTCTAAGCAATGACATTCGCCGAACTATACCAGCCCCTGAGCCCTGATGTGAGTCAGCGTGCTCAAAAAATAAAACTATTAATCTGTGATATTGATGGTGTTTTTTCTGATGGTCGAATTTATTTGGGTAATAATGGCGAAGAGCTTAAAGCATTCAATACTAAAGATGGTTTTGGTATTAAAGCACTCACTAATAGTGGCTTTGAAGTGGCAGTGATTACTGGCCGCCATTCACAAATAGTTCAGCAGCGAATGACTAGCCTAACAGTTCAGCACATTTATCAGGGACAAGAAGATAAGCTGATTGCTTATCAAGAGTTAAAGGATAAACTGGGGCTGACAGATGAACAGATTGCCTATATTGGTGATGATGGTCCAGACTTACCAGTTATGGAAAAAGTTGGCTTTGCTGTCGCAGTAAACGATGCACACCCGCTTATCAAGAAGCTGGCTCATTACACCACATTATTACCGGGTGGCTTTGGAGCCGTGCGTGAATTAACTGATTTACTGATGTTAGAAAACGGCAAGCCGTTAACTAGCGATGGAACCAGCGCATGAATATAGCCCGTATTTTACTGAGTATTGTTTTTGTCTGTTGCATGGTGTGGTTATGGTACCCGTACTTTAACCAGTCAACTGATACAATAACTAGTGAAGACGAGATCATCGCAACGCCTGATTACACTGCCGTTGCTCTAAAGCAAACAGCTTATGACGAGCAAGGTAAAATTAGTCATAAAGTGGCAGCTGCAAAAATGGAGTTGTATCAACAATTAGGGTTTACCTTTTTTGAACAACCTATTTTTACTATTTATAGCGATCAGCAAGTTTGGCAAGTAAGAGCCAAAGAAGCTACTTTATACGAAAATGATCAGCTGATTTTTGAAGGGGATGTAGTTGCTAAAAACTTAACCCATAACGGTATGATCGAAGATATAAAAGCAGAAAATATTAATGTCGACATTGATAAAATGACGATGTTTTCAAAGCAACCTGTAACACTAACAGGACCGAATTTAAAAATTACCGGTAAAGGCTTAAAAGCCGATTTAAAAGCCGAAATTGTTGAGTTAACTAACCATACACGAACCATATACTATGACCAATAAACTGAAGAAATTACTCCTGATCCCAAGCTTATTGATTGCCTTTTCGGGCGCAGCTGCCGAGCAAACAGGCGCTCAAATTAGCATTAGCTCAGATCGCCAAGTCGGTAAACTAAAAGATGGCGTTGGCATATTCGAAGGTAACGTAGAGATCGTGCATGGTGATCGTCGCATTACAGCAGAGCGACTTGAGGCACATGGCGGTGACACCGAAGGTACAGTCGAATTAATTATCGCTACAGGCAAACCAGCTTACTTCGAAGAAAAGCAAGCTGATGGTACCGTGATGAGCGCCAGCGCCGAAGAAGTTCGTTATGATGTTGCGAAACGCTTCTTAACACTCAATGGCGAAGCTGAAGTCACTCAAGCGGGTCAAAAAGTAACGGCAAAAAGCATTACCTATGATATGGCTCAACAGCTGATCAGCGCAGAAAAAGACGAAAACTCAACAGATCGTGTACACACTATTTTAGTGCCTGTAGAAAATAAAAAAGACGATAAAGGCCAACCATGAGCACATTAAAAGCAGAGCTTTTAGCTAAAAGCTACAAAGGCCGCCAAGTGGTTAAAAATGTCGGTCTTGAAGTTGAAGCGGGCAGTATTGTTGGCTTGTTAGGGCCAAATGGTGCTGGTAAAACAACGACCTTCTATATGATTGTAGGCCTCGTACCAAGCGACAAAGGAAAAATAAGCATCGATGATAACGATATCACGCTTTTGCCAATGCACAGCCGTGCGCGCTTAGGTATTGGTTATCTACCACAAGAGTCGTCTATTTTTCGAAAATTAACAGTTTACCAAAACTTGATGGCCATATTAGAGACCCGCAAAGATCTTAACAAAACAACGCGCGAAGAGACGCTTAACAACTTATTAGATGAATTTAGCATTCAACATATTCGCGATAGCCAAGGTATGGCACTGTCAGGTGGTGAACGACGCCGCGTTGAAATTGCACGTGCATTAGCCGCTAATCCTAAATTTATCCTTTTAGATGAGCCTTTTGCTGGTGTTGATCCTATTTCAGTGTTAGATATAAAGAAAATTATTGAGCACCTAAAAAATCGTGGTATTGGTGTACTTATTACTGACCATAATGTTCGAGAAACCCTTGATGTTTGTGAAAAAGCCTACATTGTTTCTCATGGGGAGCTAATTGCATCAGGCACACCTGAGCACGTATTAGCTGACCAAACTGTACGTGATGTTTATCTAGGCGAGCAATTCAGGCTGTAACCATTACGCCACCGACTAGAGCATCTGCTAGACTTATACAATGACAATAAATCGATAACAGTGTCCTCACCGTTACCGATAACTTAAAAAGGATTGTTAGGGATACATGAGGCAATCATTACAGCTGCGCATGGGCCAGCAACTTACAATGACTCCACAACTGCAACAAGCCATTCGCTTGTTGCAGCTCAGTACATTGGATCTCCAGCAAGAAATTCAAGAAGCGCTTGATAGTAATCCTCTGCTTGAAGTGGAAGAAGCGGATTACAACGAAGAAAGCATCGGTAAGAATGAGCAAAAAGCGGAGTCTGACGATGTACAAGTCAGCGCGTCTGCCGACGAAGCACCTAGCGAATTCGAGCAAGAAAGCAGTGATGCTCTGAGTAAGGATACGGTTAGCGATGACTTAGCTATGGATGTTACGTGGGATGAGTACATGAGTGCCGCCCCATCAACATCGTCTGGGCCAATGCCTGAAGACGAGTCTATTTACCAAGGTGCTTCAACAGAAACACTGCAAGAATATTTAATGTGGCAACTACAGCTCACACCATTTAGTCCTACCGATGAAGCGATTGCCGTTGCCATCGTTGAAGCTATCGATGACTCAGGTATTTTAACGGTTAGCTGCGAAGATATTGTCGAAAGCTTTAATCAAAATAATGATGAAGAAGAAATCGAACTCGATGAAGTTGAAGCTGTCTTAAAAAGAATACAGTTATTCGATCCAGTTGGTATCGGCGCCCGAAGTTTACAAGAGTGCCTGTGTATACAACTTCGTCAATTCGATGCCAATACGCCATATTTAGCTGAAACTAAAATGGTTTTATCTGAGCATATCGAATTATTAGCAAGTCGCGACTATCGCACTTTAATGAAAAAGACTAAGCTTAAAGAAAACGAGCTTAAAGAAGTGATGACGCTCATTCACAGCTTAAATCCTAAGCCTGCGGATAGCATAGTACGCGAAGAATCTGAGTACGTCATACCCGATGTATCAGTGAAAAAAGTGAAAGGCCGCTGGGTAGTCGAGTTAAACCCAGATTGTATGCCAAAAATTAGAGTGAATAGCCAATATGCAGCGATGTCTCGCTCTGTTAAATCAAGTAGCGACAGCCAATTTATTCGTTCTCACTTACAAGAAGCAAAGTGGTTTATTAAGAGCTTAGAAAGCCGTAACGATACTTTACTAAAAGTGACCAACTGTATCGTGCAACAACAGCAAGCTTTCTTTGAACATGGCCCAGAAGCAATGAAGCCAATGGTGCTAAACGATGTCGCTGAAATGGTCGAAATGCATGAATCGACGATTTCTCGGGTTACAACACAAAAATATATGCATACCCCAAGGGGAATTTTTGAGTTGAAATATTTCTTCTCAAGCCATGTCAGCACCGAAAATGGTGGTGAGTGTTCTTCTACAGCAATTCGCGCTTTAATCAAGAAGTTAGTTGCTGCAGAAAACTCGGTTAAACCATTGAGTGATAGCAAAATTGCAGATATATTGGCTGAGCAAGGAATTAAAGTAGCTAGACGTACAATTGCAAAATATCGTGAGTCTCTAGCAATACCTCCGTCTAATCAGCGTAAAAGTCTGATTTAGACGTTTTACATAGAAGGAAAATGCTTATGCAACTAAATTTAACTGGTCGTCACGTAGAAGTCACTGATTCATTAAGAGACTATGTAAACACTAAGTTCGCAAAACTAGAAAGGCATTTTGATCATATTAATAATGTTCATGTCATTTTAGATGTAGAAAAATTAAGCCAAAAAGCAGAAGCAACTTTACATGTAAACGGAGGCGAGTTGTTCGCTTCTACAGAACATCAAGATATGTACGCAGCAATTGACTCATTGATCGATAAACTTGATCGCCAAGTCATTAAGCATAAAGAGAAATTAGCTCGACATTAAATTATGAAACTTAGTTCACTTACTAATCAGGACTGCAGCAAAGCTGCGGTCCTTTTTAATAGCAAAAAAAGAATTCTTGAGTATATTAGCGAGTTAGCTCACCAGCAGTTTCCTCATTTATCTCAACAAGATATCCTAGATGCTTTTCTGAACAGGGAAAAGTTAGGTAGTACAGGTATCGGCCGAGGAATAGCTATTCCCCACGGTCGAATGAGTGGTGCTGATGAACCTCATGCATTTATTATTGTCAGTGAATCTCCCATCAATTTTGATGCGATAGACAATCGTCCCGTTGATATTTTTGTGGCACTCATCGTACCAGAGGGCGATTGCCAGTTGCACTTGAAGACCTTGTCAACAATTGCTGATAGACTTAAAGATAAAGATTTTTGTAAACAGTTGCGAAGTGCTACAAGCGATCAGCAACTATTTCAAGTAATTGCATCAGAGGCATAAATGGAATTAATAATTATCAGCGGTCGCTCAGGCTCGGGGAAATCGGTCGCTTTACGAGTTCTTGAAGACTTAGGCTACTACTGTGTTGATAATATTCCTGTCAACCTACTGCCTTCGCTCGTGCGAAGTGTTTCTGATAATTATGACAAAATTGCCGTCAGTATCGACGTACGTAACTTACCGAAAGAGCAGCAAGAGTTTAATGATATTCTTGAGTACCTGCCAGGTTTTGCAAACCCAACACTATTCTACCTAGATAGTGATGATCAAACCCTAATTAAGCGTTTTTCTGAAACTCGCCGTTTGCATCCATTATCGATTGATTCTTTACCGCTTGATCTTGCCATTAAACAAGAAAAAATCCTGCTTGATGTGCTGATCACCCGCGCTGACTTTATGATTGATACCACTGATTTGAGTGTTCATCAGTTAGCAGAATCAATTCGTGAAAAGATTTTAGGTAAGAAAGATAAAAAACTGATTATTACGTTTATGTCGTTTGGTTTTAAGCATGGCATTCCAAAAGAAGCTGACTACGTTTTTGATGCACGCTTTTTACCGAACCCACACTGGGAACCTGATTTGAAGCCACTAACCGGTCTCGATCAGCCTGTCAGGGATTATTTAGCTAGCCACAGCATAGTGCAAAAGTTCACTTGGCAGATTCAAACCTTTGTACAGACTTGGTTGCCACATCTAGAGCGCAATAACCGCAGTTACCTAACCATTGCAATTGGTTGTACAGGAGGCCAACACCGTTCTGTTTACTTAGCGCAAACAATTGGTGAAAGCTTTTCTAAAACTCATGCTAATGTAAAAATTCGCCACCGCGAACAAGATATCTAACTAGGCACCAACAATGCACGCTGAAGATACCTTTTTAATTCAAAACAAACTTGGCTTACATGCTCGCGCTGCGACTGTTTTAGCGCAACTAGCACTGCAATTTGATGCCAAAATTACACTTTTTCAAGATGAGAAAGAAGCTGAAGGCGACAGCGTGTTAGCGTTAATGCTCCTTGAAAGTAGTCAAGGAAAAGAGGTTCGTGTTGTATGCGAAGGTCCTGACGCTGACGCTGCATTAACGGCAATCGGCGAATTAATTGCGCAACGCTTTCACGAGCAAGAATAGCATTTGCTAAGACTTCAAGGTTTACGGTAAACTTACTTCGGATATTTAAAATTCCCTTTAAATATCCTACTTTTATATCGCTCGCTTTTCTAAATTACAAAACTCTTAATAAATTTATCGCAGTGCGACGATATCTCTGCAAATACACTACAAAGCAACTATGCTGTATTTGCATAGCCTATTTAAACTTTTTTCAGTTGTAAGGACGCCAATGCCAGAAGCCTTTGAACAAGATTACCCACTACAACAACTCAAACAAGTGACCAAGTCACTCAATAGTGGTCAATTTGTTCAAGTGCGCGGCATGTTAGCCAAAACGGCACCTTGTGATACAGCCCTTTTACTTGAGTCTTCTCCCCATAAAATTCGTCGTATGCTTTGGCAGCTGGTTGACCCAGATGTCCGTGGTGATGTTCTAGAGGAACTCTCTGAAGATGTACGTCTTGGCATTATTGCCCAGATGGAGCCTGAGCACATTGCTGCTGCTACAGAAGATATGGACGACGATGACTTAGGTGAGGTTTTACGTAGTCTTCCTGATACCGTATATCAAGACGTTGTTAGCGCGATGGACTCGCAAGATAGAGAAAGGGCAACTCAAGCGCTTTCTTATCAAGAGCGCTCAGCCGGTGCCCTGATGAACAGCGATACGGTAACCATTCGTCCTGACGTTACTCTCGATGTTGTACTGCGCTATTTACGCTTACGAGGTGAGCTACCAGAGGGTACCGATGACTTATATGTAGTTGATAAGCATAACTGCTTTTTAGGCGCGCTTTCATTAACTACATTGCTGACCAGTCCTTCAGATAAAATTGTTCGTGATTTAATGGATGAAGACTGTGAGTCAATCCTAATCTCTATGGATGAAAGTGATGTAGCGCAACTGTTCGAGCGTCACAACTGGATTTCAGCCCCTGTTGTAGATGATAACGCTCACTTGCTTGGTCGTATTACCATCGATGATATCGTTGACGTAATCCGTGAAGATGCTGAACACAGCATGCTAAGCCTTGCTGGTCTTGACGACGAAGAAGATACCTTTGCGCCAGTACTCAAAAGCTCGCAGCGTCGCTCTATTTGGCTTGGGGTTAACTTATTAACCGCATTGCTAGCAGCAATTGTGGCAAGCTTTTTCGAAAACACCTTAGCAATCTTACCTATTTTAGCGGTACTCAATGGTATCGTACCTTCAATGGGTGGGGTTGCAGGTAGCCAAACCTTAACCCTGGTTATTCGTGGTATAGCGGTTGGCCATATCAACCAAACCAACCAACGCTTCTTATTACTCAAAGAGCTGGCGATTGGCGCACTGAATGGTATTATTTGGTCGATATTAATTGCTGGTGTGGTTGCCCTATGGCAATGGGACTTTAAGCTCGGCGCAGTGCTGGCCTTTGCAATGTTTATGAACCTTGTTGCCGCAGGTATTGCAGGTGCAAGCATTCCATTAATTCTTAAGAAAATGAAAATTGACCCTGCCCTCGCCGGCAGTGTGGTACTGACAACAGTAACGGATATTGTCGGTATCTTTGCCTTTTTAGGCACCGCAACCTGGCTATTGATCTGATACCAATTCACAATAATACTTAATTAAGCGAATTGGTATAAATAAAAACGGCCCTTTATGGGCCGTATTTATATCTTTTACTTTGCACGCTGCTTATTTTTACCTACTCTAGGTTTGGTATTGGCCTTTTTAAACTGGCTAAAACCGGTATGACGAGTCAGAGCTGCACGGCCTTTACCGCCCTTACCTTTAGCAGTTTTCTCGTTTCGACCTTCTTCAGGAACCAAACAATTCGGCCCTTTACCAATTAAATTCGCTTTGCCCATTTTTCTTAGTGCTTCACGGATCATCGGCCAACCAGCAGGATCGTGGTATCGTAAAATCGCTTTGTGTAAGCGACGCTGGCGTGCGCCTTTTGGAACAGGCACTTGCTCAGTATTGTTCTTAATATTGCGCAGCGAGTTCATCTCAGTGTGATAAATTGTGGTTGCATTGGCCATCGGCGATGGATAAAAGTTTTGTACTTGATCAAGCTTAAAGTCATGAGCCTTTAACCATAGCGCCATATTCACCATGTCTTCGTCTTTCGTTCCTGGGTGAGCAGAAATAAAATACGGGATCAAATACTGCTTTTTACCCGCTTCTTTTGAGTATTTATCAAATAGCTCTTTAAACTTATCGTAAGCTCCCATGCCCGGCTTCATCATCTTAGATAATGGACCATCTTCAGTGTGCTCAGGGGCAATTTTTAAGTACCCGCCTACGTGATGGGTAACCAACTCTTTTACGTAGCGAGGGTCTTCTACGGCTAAGTCATAACGTACGCCAGACGCGATCAAGATTTTCTTCACACCTTTTACATCTCGAGCTTTTTTATAAAGCTCAATCGTTGGGGTGTGATCCGTGTCCATGTGCTTACAAATATCAGGATAAACACATGATAAACGACGACACGTGCTCTCTGCCTTTTTGCTCTTACAGCGCAACTTATACATATTCGCGGTCGGTCCGCCTAAGTCAGAAATAACCCCAGTGAAGCCCGGTACTCTGTCACGAATTTGCTCAATTTCATCAATAATTGATTGCTCAGAACGGCTTTGAATAATACGTCCTTCATGTTCTGTTATTGAACAGAAAGAACAACCACCAAAGCAGCCTCGCATGATGTTCACCGAGGTTTTAATCATTTCATAAGCTGGGATTTTTTCATCGCCGTAGCTTGGGTGCGGAATACGCTGATATGGCAAACCAAATACGCCATCCATTTCTTCAGTTTCAAGCGGAAATGCAGGCGGATTTACCCAAATAGAGCGGTCGCCATGGCGTTGAAATAACGCACGCGCACAACCTGGGTTTGTTTCTTGGTGCAAAATACGCGAGGCGTGAGCATAAAGCGGTTTATTCACACTTACTTGCTCATACGCAGGCAGCTTAACGTAGGTCTTTTCCCATGGCTTAGGGCGAGCAGGCTGAATCGTGATTGGTTTAGCCGCCTCGGCACTTAAATCGATCCCCGCTTGCTTAAATTCAGACTTACTACAACCCACATCATCTGCGCCATACGGGTTTGGAATTGGATCAATCTTACCGATTTTATCAATTGCAGTTGAGTCACTACCGCGCCAACCCGGTAATGGTTCTTTACGAATAACCGCAGTACCACGAATATCTTGAATTGTCTCAACCGACTCACCCGCAGCAATACGGTGGGCAACTTCAACAAGTGGGCGCTCAGCGTTACCGTAAATTAAAATGTCAGCTTTAGCATCAAACAATACACTACGGCGTACTTTTTCTTGCCAATAATCATAATGAGCAATACGGCGTAAACTCGCCTCAATACCACCAATGATCAACGGCACATCTTTATAAGCTTCGCGACAGCGTTGGCTGTATACAACTACCGCACGGTCAGGACGTTTACCGCCTATGTTACCCGGCGTATAAGCGTCATCATGACGCATACGCTTTTCAGCAGTATAACGGTTGATCATCGAGTCCATATTACCCGCTGTAACACCAAAGAATAAGTTAGGCTTTCCTAACGCCATAAAGGCATCTTTTGAGTTCCAGTCAGGCTGCGCAATAATACCCACACGAAAACCCTGTGACTCAAGCATACGCCCAATCACAGCCATACCGAAACTTGGGTGATCTACATACGCATCACCACTGACAATGATCACGTCACAGCTATCCCAGCCTAACGCGTCCATTTCTGCACGAGTGGTTGGTAAAAATGGCGCCGTGCCATAGCATTCAGCCCAATACTTAGGGTAAGAAAACAGGCCTCGCTCGGCTTTTAATGCGCTCATAAAGTGTACTCTGCTAACAAAAGGGGCGAATTATACCTCAGTCTTATAGATTATTATAGAAAACAAAACGCCCTTCACATTGGAGGGCGCTGTTTAATTTGTATGCACTGACTGGAACTGGCTATTGCTTAGCTTGCAGGTAAGTAATTAACTCTTTTTCTGGCATAGGCTTAGCGTACATGAAGCCTTGCACTTCATCACAGCCAAGCTGAGCTAAATAATCTGCTTGCGCTTGTGTTTCAACCCCTTCTGCAATGGTTTTTAAGCCTAACCTTGCGCCAAGAGAAATAATTAACGCAGCAATCGCCTGACAATCTTGACCAGGTAAATCTTTGATAAAGTCGCGATCAATTTTTAGTCTATCTAATGGTAGTTTTTGCAAATAGCTTAACGACGAGAAGCCAGTACCAAAGTCATCAATTGCAATCTCAATACCAAACTCTTTAAGTTCTTTTAATGTGGTGATCACATTAGCTAGCTCATCCATAACCACGCTTTCGGTCACTTCGAGTTCAATAAACTGCGGTTTTACATCGTATTTAATAAGCGTGTCTTTTACTTGCTGAGCATAGCCTTTAACTTTAAACTGCGGTACTGAAACATTTACGGCAATACTGATTGCAAAGCCCATTGCTTCAAGGCGCTTTTGCTGCATACATGCTTGTTCTAACACCCATTGCCCTATATCAACAATTAAACCGGCATCTTCAGCCATCGGAACGAAAATCGCTGGTGAAATATACTGACCATTACCTGATGGCCAACGCAGTAGCGCTTCACAACCTATGATTTCTAGAGTATTTAAATCAAGTTGCGGCTGAAACCAAACCTCTAATTTACGTTGTTCGAAGTCTTGACGAAGCTGTCTAATGATCCCTAAACGCCAAGCCATTTTCTCTTCCATGTCTGGGGTATAAGTCACCACCGTTTCAGCAGATTGTTTTTTAGCTTGGTTTAAAGCAATGTAACCTAGTTTTAAAGTCTCGATCCCTGCTTGCTGAAAGTCACCTTGATAACATAAGCCAATGTTAAAGTTGATTGGCAAAATATGCTCTCCAGCATTAAATGGTAAACTTAAATGCTCACGAAGTAACTCAATATCGCATTTATCAGCAGCCAACAACAAACCGAAAACATCTGCACCAATGCGCGAGATAAGCTCTGCATTAGGGTATTCTTGTTGTAGCCTATCAACAATTGCATTTAGTAATAAATTACCGATTTCTTGCCCTAAGCCATTGTTGATATCAGAGAATTGCGAAACATCAATTAGTAAAAAGACAAAGTCATTTTTGCCCGGCTGGTAATAGCGCTCCACCTTATTCATAAAATCGTTACGATTCGATAAACCAGTTAATACATCTTTATAAGCTGCATCACGTAAACGGTTGAATAATCGAACATTATCAAGACCTACACTGACGTTCGTTAAGAATATCTCTGCAAATTGCAGTTGTGAAGGACTTGGCGTGTGCTCAGTTTCAAGGTAAATAGCTGCTTGGCGGTTTTTGCTTTTTAATAAATACGTACTGTCTACATCTGTATGCTGATGTTCACCTTGGGCTAGGCAGTTATTGACTTGCATGATAATACGGCCATCATCAAGTTGTTCAATGCCTTGACCTATAAACTCATTGTATTCAGCGCAGCCACCTAGCACATAAACCTGATTGTCATCTTCAATTGAGCCGCACAATAGCCCTTGTGGTTCGCAATCTAAAATAATCGAAAGCTGTTTAATAACCGCCATCGAAAACGCTTTAATATCAGTAAAACCAAGAATTGCCTTAGATGCATACAAAATATTATTTAAAGCACGGCTTTGAAATTCGAGCTGACAAACTTGTTCATAAGAGCGAATTGCTGTTACTAGGGCTGTGATAAGTTTACTACGAGTAAGTTCTGTTTTTGTTTTGTAGTCGTTGATATCGTATTCACGGATCACTTTTTCTTCAGGTGCATAGCCTGGTTGACCGGTACGTAAAATAATCCGCACATTGTGATTATTGAGGCACTCTCGTACCTGCTTTACAACTTGCAGGCCAGCATCATCTGATTCCATAACCACATCAAGTAAAATTACCGAAATGGAATGGTTACTTTTAAGTAATTCGAGCGCTTCTGAACCTGAATAGGCGTGGTGGAATCGTAAGCCTTTATCCCAGAACTCAACGCCAGAAAGCGCTAACTTAGTCACTGAATGTATCTCAGGATCGTCGTCGACTATTAATACGTCCCAAAACTCAGAGACAGTCTCTTCAACAAGCTGCTCCTCATCTTGGTCACTAAACAAAAAGTCGTTACTTTCTGATGCCATTAATAATTCCTTAGAGCAACCCTAGTAAAAATACCAACATTTTACAGTGATGCATAAAATTCTCTCAGTCACTTAACTATGATACATTTATCAGAACATATATAGTCATATCAGATAAATTATAGCCTAGGTTACGTATAATGTTATGAAAGATATAAAACTATTGCCCGAGGTAAAATGATAAAATTTTTTGTTTTAACTCTAAAAGCCCTATTTCTCAGTGCGCTAGTTATGCTTGTCGTTGGGCTATTACTTTCTCAACGCTATACGGTTCATAAATCAATACAGGTCACTGCTAGCAGCTCAGAAATAGCGAAACTAGTAGGTGACTTTAATCAATGGCATAAATGGCAACCATGGAAAAGCGTAGATCCCAGCATCAAGTTTACGGTTTTAGAGCCAAGCCAAGGCGTTGGGGCACACCAATTTTGGCAAAGCCGCTTCGGCGATGGCGAAATGACAATAACACAACAGAATAATGAACAACTTACTTTTAATATTTTATTTAATAAAGAGCATATAGCCCAAGGAACGATCCTATTTACAGGTGCTGGTAATGAAATAAATATTGAGTGCTCGTTACAAGGTGAAGTAAATACTCCTATCATTGGTGGCTACCTTGCATTATTAAGCCAGTATATTCTCAACAACACAGTTAAACTGGCGCTCAATAACATCAAAACCCATGCGCAGTTAGCAACAACAAACAAGGCTATTGCTCCCAATGACAGTGAAAGCGGCTCAAGCGAGAGTTAATCTTGCTAATATTATAGAAAATCAACTTGGCTACCCGATTCATAAGGCATCATCGGCTAGGATTAACCATGCGAGCGATGATAGCTACTCAGCACAAGGTCAGCAGCAATTAGCCTATCAGATTAAAGCGCAAGCAAGCTTATTGGAGCGCGCTCACACTCGCCAAGAAATTCAATTTATTAAACGCCAAGAAAACATTGAAACCATCATGGCGATGGCTATGGCGTTTTGCCCGGATGTCACGGGTCAACAACAGCCCGATTTTGATTGGATAGAGCGATTTATAAGTTTATGTGAAGACACAGCTAATTCCTCAATGCAAAAGCTGTGGGCAAAAATTTTAGCAGGTGAAACAGTATCGCCAGGCACCTTTTCGATTAAAAGCCTACAAACCCTTAAACACATGACTCAACGTGAAGCAGATGCCCTTCAGCGCTGTACATCATTGTGTGGATTCAACGAAAAAGACAACAGCCACTTAATTTTACTCGGCTTTTACAAGAAACCCTCGCTGTTTGATTTACTTAGAAAAGGTAATAAGGTGTCATTTAACTTAGGGAAAACCCCTGTTAGTTTTCCTGACATTCTGACCCTAATGGATATTAACTTACTGTATCGAAAAGAAATCGAATCGGCGGTTTTAAAAGCTGGTCAAGAACTAATACTGAGCTTTATGAATCAACGCTTGGTTTTAAAAGCAAAAAGTAATGACTTAGTACTCAGTTACTATAAATTTACCCAGACTGGTGACGAGTTAAGAAAGCTAATCGCATCACCAATAAACAAAGCTTATAAGCAAATACTGGCAACATCATTAGAAGATGAATTTGAAGTTAGCTGGCAAGCTTTAAAGTAAAGCCGCCAGCTAAAAATAAATCGAAAAATTCGATTAGAAATGAACTTGAATACCTGCAAACGGGCCCGATGCATCTAAATCTGTGTAGATATCATCAATATCATCAAGCTCTAACGTCATTGAGCGGTAACCCGCTTTAATATCCATATCGATTGCTAAGTTATCAAGTAAAGCGTATGCAATACCCGCTTGGTAATCTTGGACTTTACTATCGTCGATAGCCAGTAGGCTACCTTCAAAGAAAACGCTTAAACCCGTTAATGGTAAACCAACTTCAGCACGGCCATACACTAAAGGTACGAAACCAGAAAAATCAACACGCTCAGTCGTGTTTTGGCCACCTTCTTGAGATGTACCAGTCACAACAATTTCACCATCAAATTGTTTAGCATTTACACCTAAATCAATTGAAACCAAATCATTATCAAAGATTTCGTAGTATAGAATGTAGTCGACATGCGATAAATCACTCACAGTGCCTACTTGTGTGCCTACAACGTAATCAGAACCACCAAAACTAAACGTTTCATCAAGTGTTGTATCACCATTTAACTCAAGTTCAGTGTATTTTAGTTTAATGTTTGGTATTAACGGCACTGGGTGCTCAAGTGCTGCGTAGTAGCTCGTGAACGTTTCATCATCAAATTTAAAGCTTTGTAGATTTCCATCTTGAGCAAAACTACCACTGTTATCTGATTGCCAACCATCAACACCTAGGTATAAACCTAATAATGTATCAGCTTGTGCTGTTGGAGCTAAACAGGCCATTGAAAGGGCAGCTGCTAAACAGTACTTTTTCATCATTTTATCCTTGCGCTAAAAGTTCGCTAAGTTCAATTAGAGCCGCATTGGCTCGAGAAATATAATTCGCCATGACCAGTGAGTGGTTAGCTACAAAGCCAAAGCCACTGCCATTTAAGATCATTGGGCTCCACACTGTTTCTTGCGTAGCCTCTAATTCACGAATAATTTGTTGCAGACTAACACGAGCGTTTTTCTTTTCTAAGACATCGGCAAAATCATATTCAACCGCTTGCAAAAAGTGTAGTAATGCCCACGTTGCACCACGCGATTCATAAAACACATCATCAATTTGCCACCAAGATGTTTTCACTTGGTTCTGTAAAGGAGCATAAGTTGCTTGATGAGCCGCGGTATCACCTGCTAAATCTGTATTCAAACGATCTTGACCAACACTTGCACTTAAACGCTGGCTCAAGCTGCCAAGACGTTTTTCTGCTTCTTTTAGCCAGCCACGTAAGTTATCTGCACGCGCATAAAATTGACTATCACGATCGTTCTGATCGGCAATTTGAGTGCGGTACACAACGAGTAAATCAATGCCTTTTTGATACTCAGTTTCAGCACTTGGCCATGCCCATGCTACCGAGCTAATATTAAATTGCGGTTGTGCTTTTTTTAACGCTTCGTGTTCAGTTGATTGAGACTGCGAACGGCTGAAATCTTTACGCATCGACAAGACTAAATCGCGGGTCATTTCAAGCGCGCCATATTCCCACGCAGGCATGTTATCCATCATTACGCTCGGTGGCATCATATCGTTAGATAAATAGCCGCCAGGCTTATTTAATAATGTACTTGCTACATTGATCAACGTTGTGGTTGTTGTATAGCCTGTTACAAACTTTTCACCACGCATCTGCGCTTCTTGTTTAGCCTTACTTACAACATCCATACGAGCTGGTTCACTACTCCAGTAAACAGCAATCGCGTAAAAAATAATTAATATAATAAGTAATGCACTGGCTATTTTTCCTTTATGCTCAGACATAATATCTCCTAGTGATGTGAGTGCCCTTTACTTTTTTGTGATGCCTGTTCAGACATTTCTTGTAAAGACACAACTTTAGCTTGAGTAAAAACTCGATTGCCGTCATTAAAATATAGCGTGAGTTTGCGCTCTTGCCCTGCTTTTAGCTGCTCTTCAGGTTCAAACACCATTAAGTGATAACCACCTGGTTTAAATTCAACACTGCTGTGGCCATCAATTTTTAATGATAAAACCTGTTCCATTTTCATCATGCCATCAACATGAGTATGTTGATGAATTTCAACACGACCTAAACCATCAAGCTCTGCTTTAGTTAACACTGCTGCGTGTTCACTTGGGTTAGTAATGGTCAAATAAGCAACACTTGCTTTACTGGCTGGTAAAAATTCACGTACCTGCGCGTTACTTACAGTAACTTCGGCAACATCGCTGTGGTCATGACCACTATGGGCAGATGAAAAAGCACTAAAGAATAAGCTTGCGGTAAGAAAAGAGAGTGCGGGCCACAGTTTCATTATGTTTTAATCCTTGTTAAGACATTAACTTACCCGCTAAATTTAGCATATTTTATGTATTAAGGCAGTTTATTCGTACCTTAAGCTGGCGATTTTTTGTTATCGGCAATCAACCAGCATAATGCCGCGATAAGTAAAAGTGGCCATGCAATCATTACTGAGCCAAACAAAAACGCAAGTACAACACCAATCAAAGCAACAACACCTGCGCCAAGTAGGCCAATAGTAAATAACGCCACACCTGCAACGACGGCAATGACTGCCACTATTGCACCGATGACTTCAAGCCCAGCCCAACTCATGTCAGCAATTGACAATGGTAATTGCCATGAGTCAAAGGATACAAATGAAACTGCATCAGTGCATAGTAATAACATTGCCAAAATGATGATAACTAACGTTTTCATGCTCTACTCCTAGTAACCTTTCACTGGTAAAGTGCAATGAGCCACTAAATAACCCACGCCGATTAACAGCGGCATTTGAATAAGTAATATGATCATGACCAAGCGTGTTGACCATACCGGGAATCCCAAGCGCGCAGCGAGTCCGCTACACACACCCGAGATCTTTTTGTTACTTAGATCACGGTACCAACGTGTCGATGTGTGATAAGTATTCATCATTAACCTCCTAAGCCGACTGCTTCATCGTTGCTTTTAAATCTGCAAGCTCTTTATCGATAGCTTCATCTTTCTCAAGGGCTGCGATTTGTGCTGCTGTTGAATTTGCAGCATCACCTTGTGTAAGTTCATACGCTTCAACTTGCGACTCAATGTTTTCAACGCGCTGCTCTAAGTAGTCAAAACGTGCTAATGCATCTTCAACTTTACTGCTATGCAGCTGCTCTTTTACTTTTAAGCGTGCTGTAACAACGCGTTCTTTTTGCATGTAAGTCAGCTGTTTGGCTTTTGCATCTGCAAGCTTGTTTTGTAAACGCTGACAATCTTCTGTCAATTTAGCGAGTGACTCTGCCACTTTATCCATTTCAGCTTGTTGTGCTTCGATTTCTGTCGTTAAACGCTGCTTTTCAACTAATGCTGCTTTGGCAAGATCATCACGATCTTTACTCAACGCTTTTTCTGCTTTCGCTTGCCAGTCTGCTACTTTCGCTTGTTTCGCTGCAATTTCACGTTTCATTTGTTTTTCTTGCGTTAAAAATGTCGCAGCAGTTGCACGGCATTCAGTCAGGGCATCCTGCATTTCTTGCACGAGTAGATTAAGTAACTTTTCAGGATCTTCAGCTTTGTCTAATGCTGCAGAAAGGTTTGCCTGAATAATGTCATTTACGCGATTTAATACACCCATGTGACTCTCCTGTTGATTATTGGGTTAATACAGCTAGGAGATTCCAATTCTTGTGCCAACTAACGAATAAAATAAATTTATTATTTATATACAATGAGTTAGATTAATTAAATTTAGATTCAGGCTGACTAGTGACTGAATGAAAAATAACTAATTTGACTAAATAATTAACTTTTTCACTAAATTTTAGGATCAAAAAAAGCCACAAAATGTGGCTTTTTAATAGGCTATTTTTAATAGGCTTTGTGATTAGGCTTCTGGGACAAAACTTAAAGCTTTATCCATAACAGATAAATCGGCCGCTTTACCATGGCCTTTTTCTGAAAGATGGCGTCTGAAACCACGCGCACCAGGTTGGCCTTGGAAAATCCCCAACATATGGCGAGCAATATGCCAAAAGTTAGCGCCTTTGCTCATTTCATCTTCAATATAGTCATACATCGAGCGTACAACCTGATGACGACTTAGCGTAAAGGCTTCATCACCATAAATATTTTCGTCGACCTCAGACAAAATAAACGGATTACTATACGCCTCACGACCAATCATGATGCCATCAACATAATCAAGGTGAGCCACACTATCAGCAATTGTTTTCACGCCACCATTTAAGCTTAAGTGCAGTTGCGGATAATCTTTCTTCAACTGATAAACGCGCGGGTAATCCAGAGGTGGGATCTCACGATTCTCTTTTGGGCTTAAGCCATTTAACCACGCTTTACGCGCATGAATAATAAAGTCATCACAACCAACATCATGACTCGCTTCAATTAAAGCACATAAAAACTCATACGAGTCTTGCTCATCAATACCAATGCGCGTTTTAACTGTAACAGGAATAGTCACTTCGGCCTTCATTGCAGCAACGCAGTCAGCAACCAGTTTAGGCTCAGCCATTAAACAAGCACCAAAACGACCATTTTGCACACGGTCAGACGGACAGCCAACATTTAAATTTACTTCATGATAACCGCGCTCTGCTGCTAACTTTGCACACTTAGCCAACGCTTCAGGATCTGAGCCACCAAGTTGCAATGCCACTGGCCCTTCATGCTCATTAAAGTGTAAGTAATCGCCCCGACCAAATAATATAGCGCCGGTTGTCACCATCTCGGTGTAAAGCACAGCATGCTTAGTCATTTTGCGGTGAAAGGTTCGACAGTGACGATCAGTCCAATCTAACATGGGTGCCACGGAAAAACGGCGGTTTAATGTCGTTGTGCTCATAACATGGCCCCTTTAAAGATCAATGCATTTACTTGCAACTTAAATTACCTAATACGATTAACGCTTAATATAGCGATGACACATACCTTTAGGCATGCACCGAAATGAAAAATTGCAGCCATTATACCACCGAAGCTAACTCCCGGCATGGCTTAATCGAAGATCAGATGATGAAAAGAGACGAAGAAGTGTACTGCAATCTCACTTCTTTGAAGAATAAGCAAAAATGGAAAGGTTACATCTTCACTTCATTTAGAAGATGTTCAAGATTTTGGCCCGTAAGCTCTAAAACAGTAATTTCGAGCTCTTTGTAATCCTCATTTTTCAGGTTAACTAACTTAGCACCCACTGCAATTCGTGCGATTTTCTCAACGGGGTCTATTTCTACAATTTCAATTGATGCTCGCGTGTCGTGATCTTTTGATTGCACATAATACTCGCTAAAGAAGGTACCATCAGCACGGACATTTGGATTACTGTCAGACACAGACTGCAGGAGCGTGCCTTTCTTTAAATCACTTTTACGAAGTGAGAAGCTATATTCTGCCACATTGGCATGACCAACAATTACAGTTACGGCGCTTTCACCATTAATTTTAAAATCATGGTCTGTTACTTCGATGACTTTTAGCTTACCACTATCATAGGTCGGCTCCATGCAAGCACCTAAACTAAAAATCAGAAAGACAGATAAAACAACGTTTTTGATTAGCATTCTTTGTTCCTTAAAATTTATATTGCCTTCTTTAAAGTTAGATAAAAGAAGGCAATTATTCAAAATTTAAATCACTGAAAATGCACTTTAAATTAAACTACGCGACGACACTTAAACCAAAATAGTGAGCAATACCACCTAAGATATTAGTCACCGCCACTGACGATAGAATTAAACCCATCACCCGGCTAATGATACTTGCGCCACTATCGCCTATTAACTTATGAACATGCGTAGCAAGTAGTAGTAAAACCAACACAATTACTAATACCAAAAGCATGATTGAGGAAGTTATAAGCTGTTCATACCAAGTGTATTCGGTATTTCGGGTCATTAGTACTGCACCAAGCATGGCACCCGGACTGGCAATAGAAGGAATCGCCAAAGGAAAAATAGCGGTTTCAGTGCTATCACGAACGCTTTTTATCTCGGTTTCAGGTTTACTTTCACCAAATATCATCGACAGTGCAAAAAGTAATAGTACAATTCCTCCGGCAATCTGAAACGCCGAAAGAGGAATGTTAATCGCGTTTAAGAGTAGCTCACCTGCAACAACAAAAAATAATAAAACCAGCGCCGAAACGCCAACCGCCTTTAAAGCAACTTTACGTTTGAACTTAGCATCATCCCAGCGCGTAACAGCAATAAAAACGGGAACTGTGCCTATTGGATCGATTACCGCAAAAAAGAAAATGAATGCCGCTAGCAATTCACTCATTAATCAAACTCCCTAAAAACGTGTTAGCGAATAAAAACACTGCAACTACAATACAGTATGTTAGTATATCACGGTAGCGTAAGGATAAGAGAAGATGAATATAGAATCACTCGTCAGTAAAGCAAAACAAGTATGCGATAATCGTGGTGCTCGTTTCACACCCATCCGTGAAAAAGTATTCCGCCTATTAGCTAGTGCGCAAGGTGGTGTGGGTGCTTATGACCTATTAGAACAACTTAAATTAACTGAATCAGGCGCAAAACCAGCCACTATTTATCGAGCGCTCGATTTCTTATCGGAACTTGGCTTTATTCATAAAATTGAAAGCACCAACTCATTTATGCTGTGCCATCATTTTGATCACATTCACCCTGTACAATTATTAATTTGTGATAGCTGTGGTTATGTAAAAGAATTACATTCAACAGTAATTTCTCATGAACTTAATAACTTAGCTGCAGAAAGTGGATTTATTGTCTCTGGACAAACAATCGAAGCGCATGGTAAATGCGAAAAATGCAAAGAATAAGTGCGGTGTTTGAAACAACCACTACACTTAAAGTATGATTAACGGCATTTCGAAACCTAAGGGAAAATAAATAATGAATGTGGAGTTCATCAACCCTTTTTTATCATCATTATTAAATGTATTGAGCACTATGGCTCAAACAGAATTAAAGCCGGGTAAACCTAGTTTAAAGAAAGACGAACTAGCCCGTGGAGATGTATCAGGTTTGATTGGTATGGTTGGCCCACAAACTAAAGGTTCACTTTCAATCACCTTTGATGAAAATCTAGCTCTGACCATTATGGAAAGAATGCTAGGTGAACGCCCTGATACGGTAAATGAAGAAGTAACCGACATGGTAGGTGAAATTACTAACATGGTAACAGGTGGCGCAAAAAATCTACTTGGCGAAAAAGGCTATGAGTTTGATATGGCAACGCCAGTTGTAGTGTCTGGTAAGGGACATACAATTGCTCATAAATGTGAAGGTGCCAAGGTATTAATTCCATTCACGTCAGCTGATGGTAACGCCAATATTGAAGTTAGCTTTGATAAACTATGAGCTGGCAGCAAAAAACCATTCAATTGAAGCCTCGCTCACGAGGCTTTCACATCATTGATGACGAGCTACTTCGGCAACTTCCAGAGATAACACAATACAAAGTCGGCTTATTACATCTATTCATTCAACATACGTCTGCAAGCTTAACTATTAACGAAAATGCAGATCCTACAGTAAGAATGGATATGGAAAGTCACTTCAATCATTTTGTGCCAGAACGACAAAGTTATTACCGCCATGATTATGAAGGCGATGACGACATGCCTGCCCACATAAAAAGCAGTACATTAGGTGCTGAACTCACTATTCCAATTAACCAAGGCCGTTTAATGCTTGGTACCTGGCAAAGTATCTATTTAGGCGAACACCGAGATCATGGCGGTGTAAGACGCATTGTCGCGACGATTCAAGGTCAGATCTAAAACTAGCTGTAAGCTGTAAGCTGTAAGCTGTAAGCTGTAAGCTGTAATCAAATCTTGCTATTAACTAAATTATTTAAGAAAGTGTTTTTGGGATTTTTTAGAGATTGGAGCGGCACACGAGGCTCGAACTCGTGACCTCAACCTTGGCAAGGTTGCGCTCTACCAACTGAGCTAGTGCCGCATAAATAAGTTGTAAGCTGCAAGTTTCTAGTTTCAAGCTAATGCTTTCAACTTTCCCCTTGAAACTTAAGCCAATTTCTTTTGGTGAGAAATTGGAGCGGCACACGAGGCTCGAACTCGTGACCTCAACCTTGGCAAGGTTGCGCTCTACCAACTGAGCTAGTGCCGCATTCAAAAGTAGTCAGTAATTTGTCCGTTGTCGCACAACCTGAAGGTTGCGGTAAAACGTTCTGGCAACTGAGCTAGTGCCGCATTCAAAAGTAGTCAGTAATTTGTCCGTTGTCGCACAACCTGAAGGTTGCGGTAAAACGTTCTGGCAACTGAGCTAGTGCCGCATTCAAAAGTAGTCAGTAATTTGTCCGTTGTCGCACAACCTGAAGGTTGCGGTGAAACGTTCTGGCAACTGAGCTAGTGCCGCACAATAAGTTACTAGTTTTAAGTTACAAGCTTCAAGTTAGTTACTTTCCCCTTGAAACTTATATCAATTTCTTTTGGTGAGAAATTGGAGCGGCACACGAGGCTCGAACTCGTGACCTCAACCTTGGCAAGGTTGCGCTCTACCAACTGAGCTAGTGCCGCATTCAAAAGTAGTCAGTAATTTGTCCGTTGTCGCACAACCTGAAGGTTGCGGTGAAACGTTCTGGCAACTGAGCTAGTGCCGCATCAAATAGTTTCTAGTTACAAGATTCAAGTTACAAGTTTGAATAGCTTGGAGCTTTCAATTTTATTCTTGAAACTTAGGCCAATTTCTTTTGGTGAGAAATTGGAGCGGCACACGAGGCTCGAACTCGTGACCTCAACCTTGGCAAGGTTGCGCTCTACCAACTGAGCTAGTGCCGCAAATTTCAACTATAAAAGTTTAGCTAAAGACATACCAACCCCGCGGGGGTTAACGTCTTAAGCGGGGCAGGATTCTACAATAATCCGATGTGTTTGCAAATGTTTTTTACAAATTAAAGAATTTTTCTTGGTAAACCTTTAATTCCATGATCGAATCTTTGATATCGTCGAGGGCTAGATGTGAACCTTTTTTGTTCACTTGCGCTAATACGTCAGGTTTCCAACGACGTGCAAGTTCTTTAACGGTACTCACATCAAGGTTACGGTAGTGAAAGTAGTCTTCCAATTCAGGCATGTACTTATTCATAAAACGGCGGTCTTGGCCGATAGAATTACCACACATAGGTGAAGCACCCGCAGGTACCCATTGCTTTAAAAATGCCAATGTTTGATCAATAGCATCTTGTTCAGTGAATGTGCTTGCTTTACAACGAGCTGTTAAACCAGATTGACCGTGCTGAGTCGTGCACCACTCGTCCATGCCATCAAGCAGTTCATCGCTTTGATGAATAGCAATAACAGGGCCTTCGGCCAAGATGTTTAAATCACTGTCGGTGACAACAGTGGCAATTTCGAGTATTTTATCTGTTGCTGGTTCGAGGCCTGTCATTTCTAGGTCGAGCCAGATAAGATTTGATTTATGAAAAGACATAGTTACCTTAGCGGTGCTTTCCTTTAGATCCAACGCATTTAGATATATCATATTAGTATCATCAGTCGACCTAAAGCTTTTTTTTCAAAAAGCCCGACATTTACTCAAGTTATAGGCCAAAAGTGGCAAAACAAAAGAAATTAAGTAAAGGCCAATCGCGTCGAATTAAGGCCAATCATCAAAAACGCCTCTCTAATGCAGACAAAAAGCAACAGAAAGGGGCAACTGTGCAATGGCAAAATGATAATTTAGGCCCTACCGAAAATGCGGTTGTGATCAGTCGTTTTGGCCAACACGCCGATATCGAAACCGAATCAGGCGAAGTGCTACGCTGTAATATACGTAGAACAGTATCGAGCCTTGTGTGTGGTGATGAAGTTATTTTTCGCCGTGCAAAAGTTAGCGAAGGCGACTTAGCGGGGGTTATTGAAGCAACCCATGAGCGTCGCTCACAACTAACACGACCTGATTTTTATGACGGCGTGAAAGTCGTCGCTGCCAATATCGACCAAATTTTAATGGTCTCTGCGGTATTGCCTGAGTTTACACCAAACATTATCGACCGCTATTTAGTTGCCTGTGAAGACATGGGGATTGAGCCTATTTTAGTGCTTAACAAAATAGATTTAATAGACGATGAAGGCCTTGCTTTTATTGATGAAATTCTCGATATCTATCGTGAGCTAGGTTATCAAATACTGTTAGTCAGTAATAAAACCGGTCAAGGCATTGCTGAGCTTAAACAAAAACTAGTTGATAAAAACAGCATTTTTGTTGGTCAAAGCGGTGTGGGTAAATCAACCTTAGTGAACACTGTACTGCCAGATGCAGATATCTTAACCCAAGAAGTCTCTGAGAACAGCGGCCTTGGTCAACACACAACAACCGTATCGCGATTACACCATTTACCAAGTGGTGGTAACCTAATCGACTCACCGGGAATTCGTGAGTTTGGCTTATGGCATTTAGATGTTGAGCGCGTTACATGGTGCTTTAAAGAGTTCCGTGATTTTATTGGTGGCTGTCGTTTTCGCGATTGTAAACATTTAAACGATCCTGGCTGTATAATCCGCCAAGCTGTTGATGATGGTGAAATTTCAGAACTTCGCTTTGACAGTTACCACCGAATTTTAGAAACTATGGCCGACGGCCGTGCTGGTGCACGCGCTCCTCGCGTATAACTATTTAGGAAATAACAAGTGAGTTTAGATAAATTCAAAATTGCTATGCAATATGCCATGCCAAAACATTTCATTTCGCGCATGGTTGGCAAGTTAGCAGCAGCAAAAGCGGGTGGCTTAACAACGGCCTTAATTAAATTGTTTATCAAGCAATACAAAATTGATATGAGTGAGGCTAAATACCCAGATCCAGCTCATTACAAAACTTTTAATGAGTTTTTCACTCGCCCATTAAAAGAAGGTATTCGTCCACTTGCTGAAGAAAGCGACATTATCGCTCACCCAGTTGATGGTGCAATTAGCCAATTAGGCGATGTAGTCGACGGTCAAATCATCCAAGCAAAAGGCCATGACTACAGCTTACAAGCACTCCTTGGTGGCAAAGAAGAAGACACAGCGCCGTTTTTAGGCGGTAAATTTGCGACTATTTATTTAGCGCCGAAAGATTACCACCGTATTCACATGCCTGTTGATGGTACGCTGAGCAAAATGATCTACGTACCGGGTGATTTATTTTCGGTAAACCCGTTAACAGCACAAAATGTACCTAACCTATTTGCTCGTAACGAGCGTGTTGTGGCTATCTTTGAAACTGAAATTGGCCCGCTAGCCATGGTACTTGTAGGTGCAACAATTGTTGCTAGCATCGAGACTATTTGGGCAGGCACAGTAACGCCACCAGCAGGTAAAGATGTATTTAGTTGGAATTACCCAACCACAGGTGACAACGCGATTACTCTGAAGAAGGGTGAAGAAATGGGTCGCTTTAAATTAGGCTCTACCGTTATTTTAGCCTGGGGTGCAAATCAGGCTGAGTTCTTATCAGATCAACACCCAGAAACAGTGACCCGCATGGGCACACCATTTGCGAAAATTAACGACTAATAAGTTCAATTAAGCAAACCACTTGAGCAAAAGTGGTTTGCTTAAAATTCACTATAAACCGCGCCTACCCCCACGATTACACTCCGAGCACTCACTGTCTTTTTGAATATTAAAGCGCTGCTGCATTAGTGTTAGCCCATCAAATTGAATAAACTCGCTGCCCGTTTTATGGCCAAGCAATATATTGATAGCCAATAAACTTTGCATGCTCCCCATAACACCCAGCAATGGGCTCAATACCCCTGCATTGTCACAATTAAGCGCTGTTTGCTCCTCCGTTTGCGGGAATATACAGCCATAACAAGGACTCTGTTCATCACGAAAATCAAAACTCATCACCTGCCCCTGCGTTGCAATAGCGGCAGCTGATACAAGTGGGATAGATTTAGCTAGACAATAGCGATTAACCAAATAGCGGGTAGCAAAGTTATCACTGCAATCGAGAATGATGTCAGCACCTTCAAGTAGCTCAGCACAGTTACTTTCATCAAGCTTTTGGCATAGAGGTTTAACCGTTATTTGATTATTTAAACTGCTTAACACCTTGGCAGCCGCCTGTGTTTTTGCCTGCCCCATGTGGTTTACTTTATAGAGTATTTGTCGCTGTAGATTTGAAAGCTCAACTTTATCGTCGTCAATCAAAGTGAGCGTACCGATTCCTGCAGCCGCTAAATAAAAAAGTGCTGGGGAGCCAAGTCCACCCGCTCCGACAACCACAATATGAGCAGCCTTTAACTTTTGCTGACCCGCAAGCCCCACCTCTTTTAATAGCAAATGTCGGCTATAACGAATTTGCTCTTTGTCGCTTAGCGCGCTCATATTATGGCTGACCTTCGACCAGCTGTTTTAACTTGGCAATGGCGGCTTGGTAGTCTTCGGCTTCAGTAATCGCACGTACTACGGCAACACTGCCAACACCTGTGCTCGCAACTTGCTCAGCACGCGATAAGTCAATGCCTCCAATCGCAACCGTTGGATAATCGGCCATTAACGGCACAAATTTTTCGAGCTTTTCTAAGCCCTGAATTTGCCCAGTCATGTCTTTAGTGGTGGTTGGATAAATAGCACCAAACGCCATATAACTTGGTCTGTAATTATGTGCACGCAGCATCTCATAAAAGCCATGAGTCGAAACACCTAAGCGTAACCCCGCCTCTTTTATGGCAATTAAATTAGCGGTTTGTAAGTCTTCTTGCCCTAAATGCACACCATAAGCGCCGTGCTTAATCGCCAATTGCCAATAATCATTGATATACACCTGCGCATCGTACTTCTGCCCCAGCATAACCGCACTTGCAATCGACTCATCAAGTGCTGCATCGTCTGCATTTTTCATTCTTAATTGAACGGTTTTAACCCCTTCGGCTAAACACTTCTCTAACCAATCAACCGTATCAACAACGGCATATAGCCCAAGCTGTTTAGAGTCGCACTCAGCAAAGCCTGCTGCCATGGTAAAATCAACCGGGCAGTCAAAGTCGAGTTCATCACCTAGCCAACTTCCCGCTTCGATGACTTGTGGGTAATCAGCTAGATTTGTTGGAAAGCAAGTGTGTGCAACGGGGCCAATCCCCTCACCATATCGAATGGCTGCTTTTAATCCTTGGTTGATATAGGCTTTCGCTAAAATAAAGGCATCTTTGAGAGGATACTGTTTGGTTAAACACGCAGCAATCACAGAGGCCATACTGCATCCAGTACCATGACTATGCGGAGTTTGAATTTTTTCGTTACCAAGCCAATATTCCTGCTCACCTTGCACGCAGTAATCAATGCAATAGCCACTTGGGTAATCCCAGTGACCCCCTTTGATAATCACCGCTTTTGCACCATAGCCTTTTAACTTCTCTGCGGCCTCTTTCACTGCGCTTGGGCCAATCAAATAAACACCGGTTAATAGCTGTGTTTCGTGGGTGTTCGGTGTTACTACATCGACTAGTGGCAATAAACACTCTTTGATGGCACTAACTGTATCTTCTTCTGTTAATAAATCACCACTTGAGGCAATGGCAACCGGATCATAAACAACCAAAGGCGGCTCTGCCCAAGTTGCTTTGTAATGTTTTAAATGCTCACTAATAAGCTGTATTTGCTGCACATTGGCAAGCATGCCAATTTTAATCACGCTGGCAGGCATATCACTGGCTAAGGCTAATAGTTGCGACTCAATCACTTCTGTTGATATCGGGTTAAGCGCTTCTACACCTAAACTATTTTGTGCCGTTAAAGCAGTAATAACCGTACAGCCATGTACATTAAAACTTTGCATTGCCTTGATGTCGGCTTGAATTCCTGCACCGCCGCCCGAATCTGAGCCAGCTATGGTCCATACAACCTGATTCATGTTATTCCTCACATTTTATTCTTGATGCCAAAATGGCATACCGAGCGTCGGCGTTGATGGGCTTGCTACGTCTTTTTCTGGCATCGCTTTAGCCAAATAGCTATATCGCCCCGCCTCAACCGCACTTTTAAACGCTTTACTCATCGTTACTGGGCAACCTGCACCTGCAATTGCCGAATTTAATAATACGGCATCATACCCTAATTCAAGCGCTTGGCAGGCATGAGATGGTAAACCTAAGCCCGCATCAACAATTAACGTATGGTTTGGCAAGCGCTCACGGATCATTTTTAAGTTGTAAGGATTCAGCAAGCCTTTACCCGTGCCAATCGGTGCGCCCCAAGGCATTAGTACTTCGCAGCCTAAATCAGCGAGGCGCTGACACAGCACTAAATCATCTGTGCAATAAGGTAAAACTTTAAAGCCATCGGCCAATAAAATTTTAGTGGCTTCGAGCAGTGCGATAGGATCGGGCTGTAAATTATATTCATCACCAATCAACTCTAACTTGATCCAATCAGTGGCAAACACTTCGCGGCACATTTGTGCCAAGGTCACTGCTTCTTTCACGCTATGACAACCCGCCGTATTTGGCAGCACCTTTAACCCGGTATTTTTTATCAATTGCCAAAAATCATCACCCGCAGCAGCGTTTTGCTGACGTCTTAATGAAACGGTGACAATTTCAGCCTGTGAGGCCGCTATCGAATCCTGCATAACACTTGGTGAAGGGTACAGTGCTGAGCCAATCAGTAAACGACTCGTAAATTGCTCACCATAAACCGAAAAACTATCCATCTTAGCCTCCTTGAATTGGCGACAATAGCTCAATGCTGTCGCCTTCGTTGAGGGGTTTAGCATCGCATTGGCTGCGCGGTACAAAGTCGCCATTAACGGCAACGGCAAATGGAGGTCTTGCGCCAAACTGGCTCAACGCCTGAGTGAGCGATGTATTGTCGTTCACTGTAACTGACTGACCATTAATTAAAATATTCATTTTTATCCTTAAGCAATTAAGCTCACTGCATCATCGACCACCTGAGGCGCAAGTAAATAGCCATGACGGTACAAGCCATTAATACTGATCACTCGACCTTGCTTTGTGACTTTCGGACGGTTGTCTGCAAACGCTGGACGAAGCCCTGATTGCAAGCTCTCGATACGCCCTTCAGCAAAGCCGCTATGCACGGTATAAGCAGCAGACAATAGCTCCAGCGCCGAGCGCACGGTGACTTTACCGCGGTCTTGCGATTCGATTTCAGTCGCACCAATCACAAATTGATGATTTGGCTTAGGAGCAATATAAATTGGGTAACGCGGATGCATCAGCCGTATCGGTCTGGTTAGGTTCACCTCTGGTGCATATAAACGCGCCACCTCCCCTCTTACTCCGCGAAGTAAGGGTTCAGCCTGTTTAGCACCTAAGCCGCGGCAATCAAATACATAATCAAAGCTTTGGCCATTCACTTGATGGGCGTTCAATTCAACTTTACTGCCAAAGTTAAATTGCACTCCTTGCGAGGTAAGCTTTTTAAAACTGGAACTATAAAATGCCTGATTATCGAGTTGCCCTTCACAAGGTAAATACACACCTTGATGGAACCGTCCAGCTAGTTCTGGCTCAAGCTCAGCGATTTGAGTGCCAACCAATGCCTGCGCCTGATAGCTTTCAAGCGGTTTTAAGCGCCTCACAAAACTTTGTAAATCGCCCTTATCTTGCTGATGAGCAACCACTAAGCTGCCTGTTTGTTGAAAATACACAGCGTCATCGAGCTCACTTAAAATTTGCTGCCAACGAGTGATGCTATTAAGCCCTTGTAGAGCTAAATCCTGTTCACACAAGACTGATTCAGCAAGGGGGGCTAACATCGCTGCAGCAACGCTGCCAGCACTGTTGCTAGCATGTTCATCATCTTGCTCAAACACACTTAACTGATGCTCTTTAGCAAGTGCTAATGCAGTTAAACGACCAGTTAAACCAAAACCCAGTATCGCTATCTTTAATGACATAAACTTTCTAGGCCCTAGGCTCTAGGCCCTAGGTAAATACCCAGAGCCTATCGCTGATGCCTAGCTCCATCAATTAAACGGCTTTGTGGTAAATCTCAGAGCCTGTTTTTTTGAACTCGTCTGATTTCGCTTTCATTTCGGCTTCAACATCGACCATTTTGATTTCGATAGCATCGCCTACGTTATTTGGATCAATGCCTCTTGCTTCAAGATCTTTGGCGTAATCACGCACTTCTTGAGTGATCTTCATCGAACAAAACTTAGGGCCACACATAGAGCAGAAATGTGCAATCTTGCCAGATTCTTGTGGCAGTGTTTCGTCGTGATATTCGCGGGCGCGTTCTGGGTCTAAACCTAGGTTAAATTGGTCGTGCCAACGGAACTCAAAGCGCGCTTTTGATAATGCATTGTCACGTTCTTGCGCACCTGGGTGGCCTTTTGCCAAATCGGCAGCATGAGCAGCAATTTTGTAAGTGATTAAACCTTCTTTAACGTCTTCTTTGTTTGGTAAACCTAAATGCTCTTTAGGGGTTACATAACAAAGCATAGCGCAGCCGTACCAAGCAATTTGCGCAGCGCCAATACCTGATGTGAAATGATCGTACCCCGGTGCAATATCCGTGGTTAATGGACCAAGAGTATAAAACGGTGCTTCTTCACAGTGTTTTAGCTGCTCTTCCATGTTCTCTTTGATCATATGCATTGGCACATGGCCTGGGCCTTCGATGAACACTTGCACATCATGTTTCCAAGCAAGTTTTGTCAACTCACCTAAAGTACGTAATTCGCTGAACTGAGCTTCGTCATTAGCATCAGCAATAGAGCCCGGGCGCAAGCCATCACCTAATGAAAAACACACATCGTACTGTTTTAAAATTTCACAAATTTCTTCAAAGTGCGTGTATAAGAAGTTTTCTTTATGGTGCGCTAAACACCATTTCGCCATGATTGAGCCACCACGCGAAACAATACCGGTAACACGCTTTGCCGTCATTGGCACGTAACGCAGCAATACCCCAGCATGAATAGTAAAGTAATCAACACCTTGTTCTGCTTGTTCAATCAAGGTATCGCGGAAAATCTCCCACGTTAGGTCTTCAGCCACACCGTTTACTTTTTCAAGCGCTTGATAGATTGGTACGGTACCAATTGGTACTGGCGAATTACGTACCACCCACTCACGGGTTTCGTGAATATAACGACCCGTTGATAAGTCCATTACCGTGTCGGCGCCCCAACGAGTCGACCACACCATTTTTTCTACTTCTTCTTCGATTGATGAAGTCACCGACGAATTACCAATATTCGCGTTCACCTTAACTAAGAAATTTCGGCCGATGATCATCGGCTCAGTTTCCGGGTGGTTGATGTTGTTAGGAAGTACAGCGCGACCACGGGCAATTTCATCACGCACAAATTCAGGGGTAATAAAATCAGGAATACTAGCGCCAAACGATTCGCCTTTGTGCTGGGCTGCAAGTAACTCTTCACGAATTTTAGCGCGTCCCATGTTTTCACGAATTGCCACATATTCCATTTCAGGCGTCACAATACCTTGTCGCGCATAATGCATTTGCGTTACGTTTTTGCCTGCTTTTGCACGGCGGATCTTTGGTAGATGTTCAAAGCGGATATGATCTAACCCTTCATCTGCCATTCGTTGTTGAGAAAACTGCGAAGTCACTGAGTCTAAAATTTCAGTGTCGCCGCGGCTTTCAATCCACTTTTCACGGTATTTCTCAAGGCCTTTGCGCACATCAAGTTTAAAATCTGGGTCAGTGTATGGGCCCGAGGTATCGTAAACACGAATTGGTGCGTTAGATTCAAATACAGGGTTCTCTTCAGTGCCACCGATAAAGGTATCGCTTAGGGTGATTTCACGCATCCCTACTCGTACATTGTCTTGTGTACCTTCTACATAAACTTTATGAGAATTAGGAAAGGGTTGACCCGTTAAGTTATAAATATAATCTGATGCTGCCGCACGAACTTCGCGGCGAGATGGTTTAGTTGTTGTGTTTGACATGACTTACCTCATTGCTTTAAGGGTTGTCTTGTCAGATATTGCAAATGCAATAGAGAGTGGCAAACGCCATTGGATCGTTAATAAGCTAAATGCTTACTAGTGCAGCCTGCGCCGCTTATGCCCCATAAATTTGGCGCACAAGCGCCCAGTGAGGCAGCTTGTTCCCTACGCAGGTGTTAGCCTGATCAGGTTCACGGATCCCGCTTTCGCGATCTCAGCCTTGTTAAAGGCACTCCGACAAGTATAAATTCGTTTCTTTAAAACGCCCTGAGTGTACGCCAGTTAAAAAATTGCTGCAAGCTAAGCCACTTTAGTTTTTTGCAATGAAGGTAAAGTGATGCTCGCCTTGCAGAGTTAGTTTCTCACCTGTTAGCGTAATTGCCGCACCTTCTTTTAGCGCTGACAATAATTGCTGCTCAAGCTCATTAACTTGCTCGCCACATGATTTACGAGTCATACCTAACTTATTTACCGTTAGCGTATCTTCGCTGAGCGCACCTTCACCAAAAAATTTATTACAGCCAGCAAAGCCGTTAACCTGCATCGCTTCTATAAAGCGTATAGAGGCTTTTTGAGATACAGGAATAGCTAAACCATTCACTTTTGATAATTGCCACTGTGTATATTTTAATTGCTCACTAGTGACTGTCCCTGTCGATGAGCAGCCCATGCAAAATAATACAAAAAGAAGAGGCAAGGCTACTAACTTCATATTTTTTAACTATTCAAATTTCAATGTAGTAATAATAACAACATTTAACGCAATTGATCGTTAAAAAAACATGTTTTATCTGTAAAAAATTGTTCTAAGTTAGCTTATCAAAGAACAACGCAGACTATTTGAATAAGTTATCGACTTCTTCTGGTAAAAAAGGACGACCTTTTTTATTTACTGACGTGCCAATCACCAAAGCTTGCAACATCACTTTATGATCATGTTTGCGATACACTGTTTGCCTAAAAGCAAACTTTAATCGGCTGATACGCTCAGGCTCAACGGCAACGTAAAATTCATCACCCGGCATAAGTGATGCCTTGTAATCCATTTCGCTACGCAGTACGACAAGGTTTACTTTTTCTCTTGCGAGCTTTGCAAAATCGATACCTTGGGCATGTAAAAACTCATGGCGTGCATGTTCTAAATAATTAAAATAAACACTGTTGTTTACAATTCCTTGCAAATCACACTCATAATCACGCACTTTAAAGTCTACTTTAAAGGTCATAGTCGTATTCCTAATCAATTTACGTATAATTGCCTGCGTTTATATCATAAAAATTGATTTTATAGCCATTTGGCTAGCTAGGTTGCTAGAATAGCAGTCCCGAAAATGGAGTTAAGAATCCGCATGAAACGACGTTTATCATTATTATCTGCTGCCATCCTGCCTTTATTCGCAGCATCTTCGATTGCTTACGCTGAAGACGGTGAGCTTGAAAAAATTGAAGTTACCGGTGATTTCAAAAGAGAAAGCATTCAAACCCTTAGTGCCAGCGCAAGCTTGTTTTCAGACCATGAAATCAATCAACGCGGTGCAAAGTTTTTAGATGAGATGCTTGCTAGTGCAGCGAATGTAAACTTTACCTCAGGGGCATCTCGTGGTCGTTTCGTGCAAATTCGTGGTGTTGGTTTACGCTCACAGTTTGTTGACCCTATTAATCCTTCGGTTGGCTTAGTGATCGACGGTATTAACTACTCTGGTTTAGGCGGCAGTTCACTGTTATTTGATATCGACCAAGTTGAAATTTATCGCGGCCCACAAGGAACTCGCTTTGGTGCAGATGCCTTAGCTGGCATGATTCAAATGGAATCTGCAACACCCACTCTTGACCCAAGTGTGAAAATACAATTAGGTGCGGGCAACTACAACAGCTATGAAGCAGGTATAGCCGCAGGTACCGGTATTACCGACGACACAGCAGTACGCGCCAGCATTTATCAACGTGAGTCTGATGGGTATGTAGAAAACCGTTATTTAGGTGAAGATACCCAGCAACAAGATGAGCTTGTCTCTCGCTTTAAGTTACACAGCCAATTGACCGAGCATTTACGTACTGAACTGAATGTACATTACATCGATATAAATAACGGCTATGACGCATTCACATTAGATAACAGCCGTTACAGTGTTGCTGATGAACCAGGCCAAGACAACCAAGAAAGCATTGCGGTTGGCCTAGCAAACATATACACCGGCTTTGACTTTTTTGATGTTAGCCTAAACCTATCTGGTATCGACAGCGAGCTGTTATACAGCTATGACGAAGACTGGGTGTGTAATGATGAAGCCCAACCTGAGTTATGTGCTGCTGGCTTGCATGATTGGGGCTATAGCTCAACAGATGCTTACTTTCGCGATCGCCAAGATCAAGCGGCTGAGCTGCAATTTAGTGGTAAATCTGGCGAGTGGGTCGCAGGCATTTACTATCAAGGCCGCGAAGTTGACTTAGAACGTCAATACACTTGGCTGGCACAACCATTTGCATCTAATTATGAAACCAGCAATATTGCTGCATATGGTCAATTAGCAACACCTATCGGCCCAAAAACAACCTTAATTACGGGTTTGCGTCTTGAGCAGTATCAGGGCGACTACACCGACAACAACGGTTTTATTGAAGAAACGGATGATGTCATGGTGGGCGGTAAACTTGCACTTGAATACCAAGTGATAGATCGCACTATGATCTACACCAGCATTACTCGTGGCTATAAAGCTGGCGGTATTAACTCTGAAGCTTTAGCAAAAGCAAAAGACGAAGGCTTAAACCTAGATGCTGATTTCTTTGCTAATCACACATCATTTGCCCCTGAATACCTATGGAGCGGTGAGTTTGGTGTTAAAGGCAGCTCACTAGACGATAAGTTTGTGTTACGTCTTGCCGCTTTCTACATGTACCGTGAAGATATGCAGCTAAAATCGTGGCAAGTTGAAGGCCAAAAATTCACAGGCTATATCGATAACGCCAGCTCTGGTGAAAACTACGGTTTAGAAATTGAAGGCAGCTTCCAAGCAACTGACAATTTACTACTAACAGGTAGTGCTGGTTATCTAAATACAGAAATCAATGACTTTGTTGCGCAATCAGGCCTAGATCAAGATGGTCGAGATCAAGCACAAGCACCTAAATACCAATACGCACTCACTGCGCGTTATAACTTTACGCCAGCACTTTATGCATCAATTGGAGTAGAAGGCAAAGACGATTACTACTTCTCTGATAGCCATAACTCAAAAGCACCTAGCAGCAACTTAGTGAATGCTTCATTTGGTTATGAAAGTGATAATTGGAGCATTAATGCGTGGGCACGTAACTTATTTGATGAAGACGAACCAACCCGTGGTTTTGAGTTTGGTAACGACCCATTAGATGGTTACACCACTCATACATACACACAACTTGGCGAACCTATGGTTGCCGGTGTGACATTTATTTACGAGCTATAAGCAATTAGGTGCTAGGTTTTTTACCTAGCACCCAAACACCTAGAGCCTAGAGCCTAGAGCCAAATAAGTTAAGCCCTTTCAACATCAAAGGCGAGTACGTCTTTAATCTTTTGCTTATTCGTTGCCAGCATAATGAGTCGATCTATACCCAGTGCGACACCCGCACATTGTGGTAAGCCATGCTCTAGTGCAGCTATTAAACGCTCATCCATTGGCACTTGCTTTAAGCCATTTGCTTCACGGTACTGATTATCTTCACTAAAACGAGCTGCTTGCTCTTTGCCATTGGTCAGTTCATTAAAGCCGTTTGCCAGTTCCATATTTTTAAAATATAACTCAAAGCGCCCAGCTACTCGCTCATCGTGCTGGCAAATTTGGGCAAGAGCGGCTTGCGATGCAGGAAAATGATAAACGAAACAAGGCTTTTCTTGGCCAATCGTTGGCTCTACCTTCATACAAAATAATAGCTGCAACAAGGTATCGCGATGCGTTTCATTCGCGGCAATATCGGCAAAGCCCTGCGCTGTTGCTAGTTGCTGTAATGTGCTAATATCAGCAGTTAAAGGGTCTACACCTAAGGCGTTCATAAAGGCTTGCTGATAAGTGAGTCGCTCAGCGCTTTCTACGCCAAGCACCAATTGCATAAGCTCATCCATTTCATCCATAAGCGCAAATTCATCAAAACCCGGACGATACCACTCAAGCATTGTAAATTCAGGATTATGATGACTACCCGCCTCTTCATTACGAAAAGCTTTGCATAGCTGGAAAATAGCCCCAGAGCCTGCAGCAAGTAAACGCTTCATGGCAAACTCAGGTGACGTTTGCAAATAAAGTGGTAAGCCACCAGCATGACCTGGGCCAACAAACTCGGTACTAAATGTCGCTAAATGCACATCGGTTACACTGGCCGCGCTTAAGCTTGGCGTTTCAACCTCCATAACATCACGTGCATAAAAGAACTCGCGAATACGACGGATGATAGCGGCACGCTCTCGTAAAGTTTCAATATCGGCGCTTGGTTGCCAAAGGCCATTAGACATAAAGTGTTTCCCAAAAAAAATCCCAGCAGAAGCTGGGATTTTATAATAAATTGCTTAACAATGCCTATTACTTAACACGGCTCACGTATTCACCGCTACGAGTATCAACTTTGATCACTTCGCCGATTTGTACGAATAGAGGAACACGAACAACAGCACCTGTGCTTAATGTTGCTGGTTTACCGCCAGTACCCGCTGTATCACCTTTTAGACCTGGATCTGTTTCAGTGATTTCTAATTCAACGAAGTTTGGTGGAGTCACGGCGATTGGGCTACCGTTCCAAAGCGTGATAGTACAAACGTCATTTTCAACTAACCATTTTGCATTGTCGCCAAGCGCTTTTTCGTCAGCAGCGATTTGCTCAAATGTTTCGTTGTTCATGAAGTGCCAGAACTCACCGTCAGTGTATAGATACGCTAAATCTGTATCCATTACGTCTGCACCTTCAACTGATTCACCTGACTTGAATGTTTTTTCTAGTACTTTACCTGTGATAAGTTTACGAATACGAACACGGTTAAACGCTTGGCCTTTACCTGGTTTTACCATTTCATTTTCTAAGATGCTGCAAGGTTCGCCGTCTAACATAATTTTTAGGCCGCCCTTGAACTCATTGGTGCTATAATTCGCCATCGTTTCCTCTGTCTAAATAATTTCGAGTAATCTACGTGTCAATGATACAAAGAAATGAAGTAAATTTGCATAAAAACTGGCAAAAAGAATTGGCAAATGTTGTCACTTGTCCTGAACGCTTGCTAGAAATGCTAGGATTATCAAGCAAAGTAGACGAAAAAGACCTCAAAGCACGCAGTCTTTTTCCTGTCCGCGTGCCGCTGCCATTTATCAAAAAAATGCGTTATGGCGACATAAACGACCCTCTTTTGCTACAAGTGATGCCAAGGCACCAAGAGTTTTTAGCAAAAACAGGTTACGACAAAGACCCTCTAAAAGAGCAAGATAACAACCAACCTGGCTTGTTACACAAGTATCGCTCTCGCGTTTTAGTGATGTTTAAAACCGGTTGTGCCGTAAATTGCCGTTATTGCTTTAGACGCCATTTTCCTTATCAAGAAAACCAATTAAACAAACGCAGTTTAATTGATGCACTGGCTTACATTAAAGCCGACAGCAACATCAACGAAGTCATTTTAAGTGGTGGCGATCCATTGATGGCCAAAGACGATGCTGTGAGTTGGTTTATGGATGAGTTAGAGCAACTTCCGCAAATTAAACGCATGCGTATTCACAGCCGCTTACCTGTGGTGATCCCTGCAAGAATTACCGATGAGCTATGTGCACGCTTTGCTGCATCGCCCTTAAAGGTGGTGTTTATAAATCATATCAATCACGCTAACGAAATTGATGATGACTTTAAAGCGGCCATGCAAAAGTTAAAAGCTGCAGGGGTGACGTTACTAAATCAGGCGGTGTTACTAAAAGATGTGAATGATTCTGTCGAGTCGCAAGTTGCATTAAGTGAAGCGCTTTTTGAGGCAGATATACTTCCTTACTACTTACATCTACTAGATAAAGTTGAGGGTGCTAGCCATTTTGATATAGCTGAGAGTCAGGCACGAGAAATCGTAACGGCTATGCTGGCAGCATTGCCGGGGTTCTTGGTTCCTAAGCTGGTGCGTGAGATCGGCGGCGAAAAAAGTAAAACGCCTATCGATCTCAATATACTGTAGTTAAACGTATACGTTTACGTTGTTACCTAGTGTCGCAGTTACCGACTTAGCAGGTGTTTGTGCAGCACTGGTGTTCATTGCTGCGCCTTCGATAAGTGCAAGTGCCGCAGCACCATCAGCCTTTTGCTGTTTTTTAGCAAGTGATGCGCTGTAAACTTCTGCGCTTTCGCCACCGCCACTCATCGCTGGTAAGCTTGATCCTGATATATTCATAGTTCATTACCTGACTTTTTATGACAATCCACGTACTATATCGGCATTGCAGTCTAAAGCTTTAGGAAAAAAATGGATTCAATTATTGAACAACTCAATGCTAACCTAAAAATCGTTTATCGTCAGGCACTTGATGCTGATAAAAAATTAGATGATTTACAGCAGCAAGGCCATGGCAAATTCAAAGCCTTATTTGCAAAAGATGCTGGCTTTGATTTTGAAGCGAAACGCTTTAAACCTTACGTTCTCGATGTTGCAGCTGATGTAGAAAGCTTAAGCAACGACGGTATGGACGAAGAGAAGCTGAAAAAAACCGTTATTAAACTGCAACAGTTATTACAGTTGCTAGCAACCTTCAAATAAGCACTTAATCACTACAACGTGCTGATGATTTTTGAGGAGCACTGAGCTCTACTTTGTGCCCTCTTAAATCTCTCTTAACATGGTGCTTTTTAACACTTACAATCCTTATTAACAGCCGTTGCTCGAATATCAAAGGTTCTGGTACACTTTTCCTTTGTTCATCTTATTACTCGCGCAATGACTCATCATTCTCTAACCTTAATCGTATTAGCTGGCGGACTCGGTAGTCGCTTTGGTGGAAACAAACAAATTGCTGATATTCCAGGTCTTAACAGCACTATTATGGAACTAAGTATTCGAGATGCTGTTCAAGTAGGTGTAACTCAAGCTGTTATCATCATAAATGCTAATATTCGAGCCGAATTTGAAGCAAGAATTTTACCCCGTTTGCCTAAATCACTTGAAGTTATCTTAGTTAATCAAGAAATCACTGCAATTCCAGAAAAGTATCTTTCTTTAGCTAAAGAGCGGCAAAAGCCTTGGGGAACAGGCCACGCTCTTTTATGTGCAAAACCCTATGTAAAGAACCCTGCAATTGTAATTACAGCCGATGATTATTATGGGGCCTCTTCGTTTAAAATTATCGCCGAACATTTTAAGCGTAGTAATGATTGGGCTATGGTTGGTTACCCTATAGTTGATACTTTATCGACTCAAGGAGGGGTCAATCGCGGAGTGTGTAGCATCGATGAGCAACAACATTTAATCGATGTTGTTGAATATCTTGATATCAAGCTAGAGCAAGATATTTTGTTAGGTAATAACTCTCTAGGTGAGCGTCAGGGTATTGCTAAGGAAGCTCTTGGTTCAATGAGTTTTTGGGGGATTACAGATGATTTATTCATGGTTCTAGAAAAGGGCTTTGTACAGTTTTTAGAAAATACTGACAACGGTGTCACGAAAGAGTATTATTTACCAAATCAGATACAACTTGCGATTAAAGATTACAATCAAACTGTCGCCGTTTATACCGCACAAGAGCCATGGTACGGCGTAACCTACAAAGCTGAATTGGATGCAATAGCAAGTACATTACGTCAGTTACGCCTCGGGCTTAATGAATAAATCTACACCTCTTCTTACAAAAAGTAATGGAAAATTAATGAAGTCGAATCCTGTTGCAACTTATCTTTCTGAGCATTTTGGCTTAAGTTCAGATCACGTGACACTGAAACCTATTGGCAACGGCCATATAAACACAACGATGCTTCTTAAGTCACAAGATAATGCTGTCGTTGTGCAAAAACTAAATACTGATGTATTTCCTAACCCTGAGCAGCTTGTAGAGAATGCAAGGCTTATCGAAAAGCACCTAAACGACAAACATGTGAAAGGTGAATATAGTCTCGAGATTATTCGTCATGTACCGACAATAAAAAATGATTTTTTGGTGGAATGTGACCAAGGCGTGTGGCGTGCACTCGAATTTATTGGCGGCAGTTACAGTGAGGATGTTGTAGCAAACATCTCTCAAGCACAAACTGCGGCCAATGCATTTGGTCAATTTGCGCTTGCTTTACAAGACTTTCAGGCTGAGCAACTACATCATGTTATCCCAGATTTTCATAATTTAGCAATGCGTTTTGATGCTTTCAAAAAAGCAATCGAAAATGACCCTGTAAATCGTATCGAGCTTTGCCAACCAGATATCGAGTTCTGTTTAAATCAGCAATCGCTAATTGATGAACTACAGAAACTGGAAGGTAAGATCCCATTAAGACCCTGTCATAATGATACAAAAATCAATAACATGCTTTTTTGTAAAGATTCTGATGATGCAAAAGCAGTTATCGATTTAGATACCTGTATGCCTGGCTATTGGTTATTTGATTTTGGTGACATGGTGCGCACTTTCTGTTCACCTGAGCAAGAGGACTCAACTAACCTGAAAAATGTAACAGTTCGCGAAGAAATTTTTGCAGCTATTGTTAAGGGCTATGTAGAACCATTAAAAAATGTAATCACTGATGCAGAAAAAGAGAGCTTTTGGCTTGGCACAAAAGTAATGACATTTATGATTGGCTTGCGCTTTCTTACTGATTTTATTGATGGTGACAATTACTTTGCGACTAAACATGCTCACCATAATCTCGAACGAGCCCGAAACCAGTTCGCACTGTATCGCGATATTCTTGAAAAAGAGAATACCCTAAAAGCTATTTTAGAAATAAATAAGTAACGAGCTTACAATTAAAGTTTGGGGTTAAACTTTTGGAGCAATTTCACATCAAGCTATGGGGATGATAGGAGCTACCGACCACTCCTTAACTAATCAGACCGAGCCACTCGAATTGTTATATCGTGGCTCTTAGTTTAGATATTAGTGAGCTTGTTGCCAGTTGTCACCGCTGTCGGCTTCAACAATCAGAGGCACATCAAGAGTAGCGGCTTCTGACATTAACTTACAAATTTCAGCTTTATAGTCGTCCACAGATTCTTCTTTAATTTCGAACACTAATTCATCGTGCACTTGCATGAGCAGCTTAACTGAACCTGCAGCTTGTGCGTTCACCCATTGATGAACTTTTAGCATCGCTTTTTTGATGATATCTGCAGCAGTCCCTTGCATTGGTGCGTTGATCGCAGCACGCTCAGCGGCTTTACGACGAGCACCGTTACGGGCATTGATTTCAGGTAAATGTAAGCGGCGGCCAAAAATCGTTTCTACATACCCTTTATCAGCTGCTTTTTCACGGGTTGTTTCCATGTACTCAAGTACGCCAGGGAAACGCTCGAAGTATTTATCAATATAATGCTGTGCTTCATGACGTGGTACATCTAATTGACGTGATAAACCAAACGCCGACATGCCATAAATTAAACCGAAGTTAACCGCTTTAGCTTTACGGCGCATATCGCTGGTAACCTCTTCAAGGCTAACCCCGAAGACTTCTGCCGCTGTTGCACTGTGAACATCTAAACCATTCGCAAAGGCAGTTAATAGGCCTTTATCTTGAGATAAATGCGCCATGATACGTAATTCAATTTGGCTGTAATCGGCAGCCACAATTTTATGGCCTGGTGCAGCAATAAAGGCTTCACGAATTCGACGGCCTTCTTCTGAACGAATTGGAATATTCTGCAAGTTAGGATCCGTTGAACTTAAACGACCTGTTGCTGTTACAGCTTGATGGTAAGAGGTATGCACTCGCTTAGTGCGCTCATCAACCATTAGCGGAAGTTTATCTGTGTAGGTTGATTTAAGTTTAGATAAACCACGGTGCTCAATAATCACTTTTGGTAACGGATAATCATGAGCAAGTTCTTGTAACACCTCTTCTGCTGTCGAAGGTGCACCCTTAGGTGTTTTCTTGATAACAGGCAGCTCAAGTTTTTCAAACAAAATAGCTTGCAGTTGCTTAGGTGAGCCTAAGTTAAATTTTTCACCCGCAATATCATAAGCTTCTTGCTCAAGCTCTAACAGGCGTTCACCTAAACGTTGGCTATGAGCTGCTAGCATGTTGCTATCAATTGCAACACCAGTACGCTCAATATCAGAAAGCACTGTGACAAGTGGTAACTCAATCTCTTCGAATACCGATTTTAAGTGGCTATCAGCATCAATTTTTGGCCATAATACTTGATGAAGACGTAGCGTTATATCGGCATCTTCAGCAGCATAAGGCGCCGCTTTTTCTAGCTCAATTTGATTAAACGTTAACTGCTTCTTACCTTTACCGGCAATATCTTCAAAGCTGATATTTTTGTGACCAAGGTATTTCAGTGCCAACGAGTCCATATCATGGCGGCTGCCTACACTATTAAATACATACGACTCCAGCATGGTGTCGTATTTAATGCCTTTTAATTCAAAACCTGCGTTAGCTAACACGCTTTTATCATACTTAAGGTTTTGCCCCACTTTCGCTTTGTTTTCGTCAGCTAAGATTGGGCCAATTTTTGCCATTACGGTTTCTAAGCTTAATTGCTCAGGCGCATCTGGGTAATCGTGACCAACCGGAAGGTAAGCCGCTTCACCGGCTTTAACCGCAAAGCTCATACCAACCAATTGCGCTTGCATATAATCAAGGCTGGTTGTTTCAGTATCAAAAGCAAACAATTCGGCGTCATTTAACTGCGCCACTAAGGTATCAAGTTGCTCTTCAGTTAAGATTGTTTCGTAGTGTGCATCAGCAACTTTTGGTAGTTCGTTAGCTTCAGTTGGCACATCTAAATGCGTGTCAGCGTCTTTAGGGTTATCAAGTAGCTCAGCTAACCAACGGCGGAACTCACACTCACCATAAAGTGCAATCAATTCGTCACGATTAGGCTCTTGCAGCTTAAAGCTTTCAAGATCTGACTCAACCTCAACATCACACTTAATTGTTGCTAACTCATAGCTAAGTGGCAAATGATCAAGTGCTGTAGCAAGCTTTTCACCAATCTTGCCTTTTATTTCACCTGCATGATCAATGACACCTTGTAATGATCCATATTTTTGCAGCCACTTCACCGCTGTTTTTGGACCACAGCCATCAACACCTGGGATGTTATCGACTTTGTCACCCATTAGGGCAAGGTAATCAATGATCAATTCTGGACCAACGCCAAACTTCTCAACCACGGTTTCTGGATCTGAAATGCTATCTGTCATGGTATTGATCAGCGTAACATGCTCATTAACAAGCTGCGCCATATCTTTATCGCCAGTCGAGATCAGCACATGACGCTGCTGCTCTGAGGCTATTCGCGCAAACGTACCGATAACATCGTCAGCTTCAACACCTTCAATACTAATCAGTGGAAAACCCATTGCTTTAATAATGTTATGCAGTGGTGCGATCTGTGTGCGTAAATCATCCGGCATTGGCGGACGATTCGCTTTATATTCGCTGTACATATCATTTCTGAAGGTTTTACCCTTGGCATCAAATACCACCACCATGTGCGATGGATCATATTGCTTGATCAAACTCTTAAGCATATTAACTACGCCATAGATTGCGCCTGTCGCTTCACCTTTTGAGTTAGTAAGGTGCGGTGGCGAATGGTATGCACGGAATAAATAAGAAGAACCATCTACAAGAATAAGTGGATTTTCAGGGATCTGAGCCATGGTGAAATTGGATCCTAATTGAATAACATTAAATTGTTTGTAAGCATGCCATAAGGTCATGAAGAAAACGACTGTGAATTATTAACCAATAAAGCTTTATGACAGAGCAAGCTGTGGATAACTTTGTAGATAACAGACACAGTTAATTCTCCCAAAATGAAAAAACATTTAGGAAAATTAGATAAGCTTATGTTTTTATTTAAAAAAGATATTACGGCGTTCTTTTTTTATTATTTTTGTCCGATGTGGAAAACGGTTTTAGTAGCGATAACCTTTTGCTTATTCGATACCGAATTAACATCCCTTTTCATAACCGGAGGAGTATTCTAGCATAATGGATCAAAGATCATAGCGATCCTTTATACTTTTTTTTTCGTTAGTAATTTATAAAATGGCATAAACAGCTATTCATCATGCTTTGCGAGTTATCAAGCGACGAAAATTTTTTATTTTGTCGCCATGCTCGTATCCTTGTTAAACTTAAGCTAGTCGCATTAAGGAGAGTTCAAAAATGAAAAAAGTTGCTGTAATTTTAGCTGGTTGCGGTGTTTACGACGGCGCAGAAATCAATGAAGCCGTATTAACCTTATTACATATCGCTAAAGCAGGCGCGAGCTATGAATGCTTCGCACCCGATATCGAACAAATGCACACCGTTAATCACGTAACAGGTGAAGAAATGACACCTAATCGTAATGTGCTAGTTGAAGCTGCACGTATTGCCCGCGGTGAAATAAAAGCGCTCACTGAGCTAAATGTAGATGAGTTCGATGCCTTGATCGTACCGGGTGGTTTTGGTGCCGCGAAAAACCTATCCGACTTTGCTGTGAAAGGTGCTGATGCACAAGTTCAAGGTGATGTACTGACAACAGCGAAGGCTTTTGTCGATGCCAACAAAGCAGCTGGTTATATATGTATTGCGCCTGCCATGCTGCCGCTTATTTATGGTAAAGGTGTAAAAACAACCATTGGGAGCGATGCAGAGACCGCCGCAGCTATAGAACAACTTGGTGGAGCACACCAAAGCTGTGCTGTGAACGATATCGTTGTTGATCAACAACATAAAGTGGTCACTACCCCAGCCTATATGTTGGCCCAAAGTATTTTAGATGCAGATGCGGGTATCGAAAAATTAGTTAACAAAGTATTAGAGCTTGCTTAAGCATCAAGCTAAGAGCCAGTATTTTATGCTGGCTTTTCTTGCGCTAACGCAAAAAAATGACGGTTTTTCTCAAGAAAAAGCCTTTTAGATCATTTTATAAATTGTGGCTTAGCGTTATAATCGTTCTAATTTCCGTCATATATATCGTGATTGATCACGTTCAAATCGAAGTGAGCAAGGCAAAATGAAAAAACTATCAGCTGCATTATTACTGCTAGCAACAACGGCATATGCACAAGCGTATGACAACTCTTTGACTGAAGATGCTATCAAAAAGCGTCTAGCGCCAATTGGTTCTGTCTATCTAGAAGGTGATAAAGCTGCAGCCGCTGCTGAACCTACAGGCCCTCGTTCTGGTGAACAAGTTTACCAAGCAGCATGCTTTGCTTGTCACGGCACTGGTGCACTAGGCGCACCTAAATCAGCTGATGATTGGGCTCCTCGTATTGCTAAAGGCATGGACACTTTACTTGACCATGCAATCAATGGTTTCAACGCGATGCCTCCTAAAGGTACGTGTATGGACTGTTCTGATGAAGAGATCAGCGCTGCTATCGATTTCATGACTAGCAAGTAACAGTTTCAAATCTAATACTAAGGGCTTATTTTTATAAGCCCTTTTTTTATGCCTTTATCAGGGCGCGAGGCTAGCTCTGTAGCCAAATATGACCATAATAAATTACTATTTTGTTAACAGCTGTTACTTGACGATCTAATAAAAAAGTGGAACTATTAAGGACGATATTTAAACAATAATAAAATGAGTTCTAAATCATTGGAAGATTCAGCAACACACTTTGATAAGCTTGCACGTAAAAATGTTCGCTTAAAATCGCTTTTACAAAAGTATAAGCAATCACATCACTTGCAACATGCTCTTTTACAATTATCAGAGCAAGCGAGTACTGTTGCCGAATTAACCTTGCTTTACCCTGCTATCCACAACATCCTGCAAGACTATATTCCAAGTAAAAACTTCTTCGTGGTTTTGCATAACCCTGTTTACGATAACCTTGAGTTATCTTATTTTGCCGACGAAAAAGATGGCCTCTCTGTGCCATTGAAGTATGAGCAGTACTTTAAAGAAGGCCTGACAGGTTACGTATTTAAGCAAGGTAAAACCAGCTACTTTACCAAACAACAAACAGAGCTAGCGGTTGAACAGGGCTTACTCAAATGCTTTGGCACACCTGCCGAGCATTGGGTTGGAGTTCCTGTATACCGCGATAAGTCAATAATTGGAGTGATGGTCGCGCAAAGCTATGAAAAAGACCTGAGTTATTCTGAGCAACAAATTGAGTTGCTAGAAGTAATGTCACTTTATTTGGCAACGGCCATCGAACGAGTTAAGAAACGTGAACTGCTCGAATCAGAAGTTAAAATTCGCACTCGTGCACTGACACAAAGTAATCAAGCTCTCAATGAAGAAATACAGCAACGTAAAAAAGCGTTAGAGCGTCAACAGATCCTTTTTAAAATATCAGAGCTGGCAACCTTAAGTGAAAATCTTGACGACGTTTATAAACATGTTCACGAAATTATTAAAACCATTACCTATGCAGACAACCTATATATTGCCCTTTATGATGAGCAAACTCACTGGTTAAGTTTTCCGTACTGTGTCGATGAATACAATGACACAGGCAGGCCGAGACCTTTTGCAAAAGGTTTTAGTGAACTTGTTTTAAGCTCCGAAGAATGCCAAGTCATCGATATTGATAAAGCAAATAATCTAATTAAGTTAGGCGTTGTTGAAAGGCCCGTAGACGTCCCGGCTGAACGAACAGCAACTAGCTGGTTAGGTGCACCACTTAAAACATCGCAAGGTGTCATTGGTCTAATAGTTTGCCAAGCGTATAATAATAAACACGAATTCACGCAAGATGACTGTGAGTTAATTACCTTTGTATCGCATCAAATAGCCAACGTCATTCAAACCCATTTAGCAAATCAAGAGTTAAAGCTAAATCATCAAAAGCTGGAAAACAGAGTTGCAGAGAAAACGAAAGAGTTACGCCAAGCAAACCTGCACTTACAGATGCAAATTGAAGAGCGTAAAAAAATAGAACAACAGCTGTACCACGATGCACACCATGACTCATTAACCAGTTTACCTAATCGCAGTTTATTCCTAACACAGTTAGAAAAAACATTGCAGCATTATCAGCGCTATCCAGAGCAGCAGTTTGCAGTGTTATTTATTGACCTTGATAAATTTAAAGACATCAACGATCACCTTGGTCACCAAGCAGGCGATCAATTTTTAATTGGTGTTGCTGAATCTTTCTCGCATTGTATCCGTGAGCATGATTTACTTGCACGTTTAGGTGGTGATGAGTTTGTGGTATTGCTCACTCACTTAACTGAGCAACAGCAAGCTCAAGATGTTGCCAAACGTATCATCGAAATAATGAGAAAACCTTTCTGTATGAAGGGTCAATGCATTCAAAGTGGTGCCAGTATTGGTATTACTTACTCAAAACCAAGCTACAAGCACACCGATGAAATTATACGTGATGCCGACGCCGCCATGTATTACGCTAAAAATGCAGGCCGTAATCGCTTTGAATGTTTCCATCCGCTGCTTAATGCCAGTAATGTGCAACATGATGCTGACAATATGCATCACTTAGATGACTTGCCTATGCACTTTAGAAGTGCCGAAATCATTACCTTGGATGAGCAAACTCGCGCAGAGTCTTTACTCGAAGCATTTGGTGAACACCCTGTACTTGGCAGCACCAGCTTTGAAGTACTTAAGAAGTTTGCGACCGATAGAGTACAGCACTTTGAGGTTGAACTTAACTTACTAAAACAAGCATTCAGCTTAGTAAGTGACAGTAAGAAAGAAAAAGTATTGTTCCCTTGCTCTGGCTTAGTCCTTGAACGTATTAATTTTCAAGCACTATGTAAGCTATTAAAAGCCCACGATGCGAATAGAATGTGTCTGTTATTCAACGAACAAGAAATTCGTTACGCATCAGCGGTACAAATTGAAAATTTAAAAAACTTGGTCGCACAAGGATTTTCGATTGGGTTGAATGAATTTGCTAAAGATCGCTGTGAGTTAAACTTACTGACTGAGTTTCAATTCGATTACTTGTTATTAAGTTCAACATTTAGCAAGCGCGTATTACAGCAAGAAAACTATCACTTACAACTGCAAGGTGTACTGGCGATTACTAAGCTGCAAAATATCAAAGTAATCGCGAAAGGACCGTCGATTTTTAACTACCGCACGTTACTCGATAAGCACGGGTTGTCGTTGTTTATTGGTAAACAGCATGCGCTGGCGCCCTTCGAATACGAAACACCAAGCGCACAAATAATTACTTCTTAAGCATCGCTCTTAGATTAGCTACACGGGCTTGGCCTTTTTCCATACGCTCAGCCTGTGAAGACGGTGGCTTTTTCGCTTCAAAGGCTAAGTCATCTTGTGGTAACTCCTGCACAAAGCGACTGAGCTCAGTATCTGACGTTTCACCAAATTGACGACGTAACTTAGCATAAGTCATTACCAACTCTTGTTGAGCACGGGTTATACCTACATAAGCAAGACGACGCTCTTCTTCAACGTTATCTTCATCGATACTTACTTGGTGTGGTAGTAACCCCTCTTCCATGCCAACCATGAACACATACGGATACTCCAAACCTTTTGAAGCATGCAGTGTCAGTAATTGTACCGCATCAGATTCGTCTTCCTCTTCGTTACGTTCAAGCATGTCACGTAAAGTCAGTTTACTAACCACCTCAGCAAGGTTCAGCGGCGGGTTGTCTGCGTCCCCTGTTAGCATGTCGGTGATCCAACGATAAAGCTCTGAAACGTTCTTCATGCGCATTTCAGCAGCTTTTGCACTCGGTGATGACTCATAAAGGTATGCTTCGTAGTTAATTTGCCTAACTAACTCTTTCACAGCTTCAAGGGTATCGCCGCGTACCGCATTATCAGAAAGCTCAACCACCCAGCGGGCAAAACCAGCTAAGGCATTAAAACCACGGCCTTTTAAGCGGTGTGCAAGTTCAGGTTCAAAACAGGCTGCAAATAAGCTGATATGCTTTTCATTAGCAAGGGTGCCAAGTTTTTCGAGTGTGACCGTACCAATCTCACGGCGTGGCGTATTTACAATACGTAAAAAGGCATTGTCATCATCTTGGTTCACCAATAAGCGTAAATACGCCATGATATCTTTAATCTCTGAACGCGAGAAAAACGACATGCCACCGCTTATCTTATAAGGAATACGGTTGCTCATAAGTGCTTTTTCAAACACGCGCGCTTGATGGTTACCACGGTATAAAATCGCGTAATCTTTGTAGCTGGTACGCTTCATGAATTTATGAGAAATGATCTCTGCCACCACTCGCTCTGATTCATGCTCTTCATCACGACAACCAATCACTTTGATTGGCTCACCATAACCAAGTTCACTGAATAGCTTTTTATCAAACTCGTGAGGGTTATTGGCGATCAAAATATTCGCCGCTTTTAGAATTCGCCCTGCGCTTCGGTAGTTTTGTTCAAGCTTAATTAAACGTAAGCCCGGAAAATCTTTACTCAATAGTACAAGGTTTTGAGGCTTAGCACCGCGCCATGAGTAAATTGATTGGTCATCATCACCTACCACTGTAAAACGAGCTCGTTCACCCACCAATAACTTAACCAACTGATACTGACTGGTGTTGGTATCTTGATACTCATCCACCAGTAGGTAACGAAAACGCTGCTGCCAACGCTCACGCGCAGTAGCATTTTGGCCTAACAATAAAGTAGGGATCATGATCAGATCATCAAAATCAAGGGCATTATAAGCACGTAGTTGATTTTGATAACGCGCATACAGCTGAGCAAATAAGGCTTTTTGTGGCTCACGGGCTTCGCGAACAGCACGCTCTGGCAGAATCAATTCGTTCTTCCAGTTACCTATTTGCATTTTTAGTAGGTTGAGTAAGTCTTTGTCTTTTTTTAGTTCTTCTTCGGTCAGCTCGGCTAGTAACTGGTTGGTATCTTGATCATCAAACAACGAAAAACCGGGTTTAAACCCTAGCGTCGTTAACTCTTTTTTGATGATCTCAAGCCCAAGGGTATGAAACGTTGAAACCCATAAGCCTTTCGACTCTTGTTTACCCAGTGTTTGCGTTACACGCTCGCGCATTTCTTTTGCCGCTTTATTGGTAAAAGTTACCGCCGCAATATTGCGCGCTTGATACTCACACTTTTGCACCAAGTAAGCGATTTTATTAGTAATAACACGCGTTTTACCAGAGCCCGCACCGGCTAATACCAGACACGGTCCACTGATATACTTTACCGCTTCATCTTGTTTTGGGTTGAGTTTCATAAGCCCCTAAAGAAATTATCCAAAGACAGGACGGGCAATTTTACCGTAATCACTACACTACGCCTAGCCAATAAGGTAAGATTGTTTTTTTACGTGACTCAAGGGACGAAGATGATCAACCCAGCAAAACTTGAAGAAATCGCTAAGCAAATTACTGACAACATGCCGCAAGGCGTGAAAAACCTTGCCGAAACAGTTGAAGGCAAAACAAAGCAAGCTATTCAAAACAAACTTGCTGAGATGGACTTTGTAAGCCGTGATGAGTTTGATATTCAAAGCCAAGTACTTATTCGTACTCGTGAAAAACTCACTGAGCTTGAAGAGAAAGTTGCATTACTCGAGCAGCAACTTGCTAGCAAACAAGACGAACAATAAAAAAGGAGAGCGAATTAGCTCTCCTTTTTTGTACCTAACTAGTTTAGGTTTTAGCTTTTTTCTGCCACGCGTTCGAATACACGCTTAACGGCGATACCGTAGGTATCACTAGCTTCTTCAGCACAGGTCACAACCGACTCAAGATCATTAAGGTGACCATTCGCTAAGCCATACACCCAACCATGAATTGTTAAATCTTGGCCTTTCGCCCAAGCATCTTGCACAATGTTAGTACGGCACACGTTACGTACTTGTTCGATAACGTTTAGTTCAATTAAGCTATTTAAACGCTCTTGCTCAGGTAATGCATTGAGTTGTTCGATGTGTTTTTCTTTTACATCACCTACATGGCGTAGCCAGTTATCAATTAAGCCAAAACGCGCTTCGTTTAATACTGCTTGAACACCACCACAGCCATAGTGACCAACGACCATGATGTGCTTCACTTTCAGCACTTCAACAGCGTATTGCATTACCGAAAGACAGTTATGGTCAGTATGCACAACGACATTTGCTACGTTACGGTGAACAAATAGCTCACCCGGTAATAAGTCTACAATTTCGTTTGCAGGTACACGCGAGTCAGAACAACCGATCCACAAATACTCTGGATTTTGCTGCATTGATAGAATTTTAAAAAACTCAGGATCATTTTCACTCGTACGCGCTGCCCAACGTCTATTATTTTCGAATAAATTTTTTAACTTTCTCATTGCGCCTCTTTACGGTTTTTAATAATTAGCTTGGATCAAGATATTCCTTGGTGTCAGCTGCTTTTCGCAAAACGTACTAACTGTTACTTGATACCCTTGTTGTTGCAAATATAAAGCACGATCGAGCACGAGCCAAACTTCAATTGCCCTTCTGAACACATGTCGGACGAGTTCAACTCGCTCGGTGACCCTTTTGCGCTTTTTACCTATCTCTAAAAACTTATTGTAATCAATACCTTCAGGTAAATGTAATGATTTTTTCTCAGCAGCCCATAAACAAAATGAGTTAAACGAATCAGAGAAGATCGCTTTGTTCACTGATGGCACACTCACATAGTGCATTTCACCGGTCAGTGATTTACGTAACGCATCAAATCCAAGACGCCATTCAACCTCTGTTTTTCTGACCTTATCAACTCGGCTCGGTGCGGTTACCGTTTCTTGCAGCGCCAGTTTTAAATCGCGATGAGTAAGCGCAAGTTGGCTTTTTTTTACGGGCTCGCTCATTGCTTGATAAGCGTTATCAGTGAATAAATGATAACAGCACGGTGAAAAACTAATTTGCTGGGTTTTCGCTTTACTTGCTTGCTGCATAAATGTTTGATGCAAACGACCACAGGCATGCAATGCAACTGCATGCTGCTGGCTTTCAAAAAAGCCATCTGTGTCATCGGTTAATACATCAGCCTGTGAAAACTGCATCGCCAATTGCTGTTGCTTAGCACTGTGTTGACCTTGATCGCACAAGTGTTGTTGTAGCTCAATGCTATGGACACGTGGTGCCCCATTAAATGCCAACATACGACCTAAATGCCCTTTACCTGCACACCATTCTAAAACAGGCTGGTTTAATGACTGCTGACTAATGGCCGCGACAAAGTCTTGTAGTTGTTCAAACTTACGGCCCTTAATGCCATTACTTATCCAAAATGGAAATTCATTACGGGCAGCACTTATAGCAGGCAAATTACACAACTCAGCCAACTGGTCGATACCCTCTATTGCCTCAGTAAAATAACGATATAAAGCTTGCTGATCGGCATCAAGTTCACTCACTTGTTGGTCATCAAGCGCCCATAATAAGTTGGCTAATTCAGGCCAAGGAAGATCATCAAAATCAAATGCGGTACATTGCCAGTATTGGCGGGTTGAAAATAGCAGTGCATCTAAAGCTGCAAAGTGCTCGGCAAGTGTCATAACTACTTAGCGACAAGAAATAAAGAGCAGTATAACAGCTTTTAGCTTATTTAACGTCGGTTACTGCTGATCAAGCGACTGTACAATGGCACACACGCAATACTTAAAATGATGGCGAGGATCAACATCCACGACAGCTCAATAGCTTCAGCTTGCTGCTGATCATACATAAAGCCATCAAAAGCCTGATCAAAATCAGCTTGCTCGATGCCATATAGATCTGCAATTAAACGCCATTTTGCCATCGACATATTGCCTAACTTAATCCCTGGAGGTTGAATATAGCTTGCCAAAACATGTGCTTCATAAGCCAGCTCCTGTACGCTTTTATGTTTAGCATAGTGCTGCTTGGTCACATCGATGCTTTCTTCTAAGTGCAATAAAGCATATCGCCACCCTTTTAGGCTCGCGCGGTAAAAACGCTCTACAACCTCTGGCTTCTTCGCTAAAAACTGCTCAGAGGTATATAAAATATCACCATACACATTCAAGCCGAACTTTTGCGGGCAAATGAGTCGATAGCCAACCCCTCTAAGAGTCATGCTGTAAGGCTCATTGGTGACATACACTTGCACCGCATCTAAATCACCGGCAAGCCACTCTTTAACGCCGCCTTCATGGCTAGCTGCCATCAAGCTTTCTTGGCTCAATCCAGCACGCTGTAACATGACCAAGAGTTCTGCATTTTCTAGTGAGCTAACTTTGCTGAGTTTCTTTCCAACAAAGTCTCTGGGCTGAAAAATATCGGAGTTATTCTTTACCATCCAGCAGTAAGGCGAAAACTGCAGAATGGCTCCAAGGGCAACAACCGATGCGCCTTGCTGGCGTTTTTGTAATATGCCTGAGTGAGTAATGGCAAAGTCGGCTTGGCCGTTTAACACTTTAGGAAAGGTATCAGGGTCATTTGGGTCGGCAGGTATAATAGCAACATTAAGGCCCGCTTCCTTGTAAAAGCCTTTTTCTGCAGCCATATAATAACCTGCAAATTGAAACTGGTGAGTCCATTTTAATTGTAAGCTAACGTTATCAACGCTCTGTGCGCTCATAGAGAGCATTAGACAGATTAACCCTAGTAGACTTTTCATTCCTTGCACGCATCATCCTTGATTGAGAACCGTGCAATAACTATAGGAAAAATAGACAAAAAAACAAGGCTACTAATTAGCAGCCTTGATTATATTAAGCTACTAATTAGCCACTTTCACTGCGCTCAACTCCTGACCTTGGCTGGTTAGGAACTGGGTGAAACATGGATTGTTCGTTTCATCTTGAACGTTGTATCCCAAACGGTTCAAATGCTCATTGAATACCTCATAATCACTCGGTTCAATAGCAAAGGCCGCCAGCACATTACCAATCGCTCCACCATGATTACGATAATGGAATAAAGTGATATTCCAATTACTACCAAGGGTATCTAAGAATCGTGCCAGTGCACCTGGGTATTCAGGAAACTCAAAGCGTAATAAACGCTCATGAAGTTGAGCTGGCGCTTTACCACCCACCATATAACGAACATGCAATTTAGCCAGCTCGTTATCTGATAGATCGCAAAACGTGTAGTCGTTTTCTGTCAGTGCCGCTTTTAACTCTTCAAGCTCTTGCTGCCCTTGCCTTAATGCAATACCAACAAAAATTTGTGCTTCGCCGGGGCCTGCATAACGGTAATTAAACTCGGTGATAGCTCTGCCACCTAATGAGTTACAAAACTGCTTAAAGCTACCCTTTTCTTCTTTTATGGTCACGGCAAGCAGTGCTTCGTTCTTTTCACCGAGAGCCGTTCGCTCTGCAACATAACGTAAGCGGTCAAAGTTTAAGTTTGCACCCGATAAAATCGCAGCTACATTTAAGCCTTTAACACCATTTTGTTGGCACCATTTTTTCAGCCCTGCTGTTGATAGCGCCCCTGAAGGTTCTGCTATCGCACGAGTCGAAACAAAGATATCTTGCATTGCGGCGCAGATTTCATCGCCCGTTACAGTGACCACTTCATCACAAAACTTTTGCGCTAAACGAAATGTTTCTGTGCCGATGACTTTTACGGCTACACCATCTGCAAAGCTGCCAACACGGTCAAGCTCAACGGGCTTGCCCGCTTCAAGCGCTGCTTTTAGGCAAGCACTCTCGTCAGCTTCAACACCAATGACTTTGATATCAGGACGTAACGACTTAATGTACACCGCCATGCCTGCAAGTAAACCACCACCGCCAACAGGAATAAAAACAGCATCGAGGTCGTTCAATTGCTGCATTAATTCACGGGCAACGGTACCTTGGCCAACAATCACATCAGGATCATCAAACGGTGGCACAAACACCCCGTTACGCTGCTCTGTCAGTTCTAAAGCATGGGCTTTTGCCGCATCAAAATGATGGCCGTGTAATACCACTTCACCACCGAGTGAACGTACTGCATTCACTTTAATTTCTGGTGTTGTAACTGGCATCACAATCGTTGCGTTATGCCCTAAAAATGAGGCACTGAGTGCAACCCCTTGCGCATGGTTACCCGCTGAGGCTGTGATCACATCAGACCCTTTTGGCAACTTGCTCAGTTTATGAAATGCACCACGAAGCTTAAATGAATAAACCGGTTGTTGGTCTTCACGCTTTAACCACACATGGTTGCCTAACCGAGCACTAAGATCAGCCATTTCGCTGACCTCAGTGACTTTTGCAAGCGGCTCCATGTTCGCTTGGATGATAGCGCGAAAATAATCGAGCTCTTGAGAAACCATAATTAACTAAGCTCCTCAAGTTTTGCTAAATCGCGAACAGCTCCTTTGTCTGCACTGGTTGCAAGTAATGCATAGGCTTTAAGTGCAGATGAAACATAGCGGTCACGATCAAGTGGTTTATAAGCATCTTTACCGCGTGCTAGTTGCTTTTGTTTACGCGCTTCAAGCTCTTCATCAGACAACGCCAAAGTGATTTCACGGGTTGCGATATCAATTACTATTTTATCGCCATTTTCAACATAAGCGATTGCACCACCGCTTGCTGCTTCTGGTGAAACGTGACCAATTGATAAACCTGATGTACCACCCGAGAAACGACCATCGGTGATAAGCGCACACTTTTCACCTAAGCCCATTGATTTTAAGTAACTCGTTGGATACAGCATTTCTTGCATGCCTGGGCCGCCTTTTGGCCCTTCGTAACGAATTACAACAACATCGCCTGCTTTTACTTCACCATTAAGGATGCCTTCAACCGAATCATCTTGTGATTCGTATACAACAGCAGGGCCTTCAAAGTGCAGCATTTCTTCAACTACGCCAGCACTTTTAACAATACAGCCATCAAGGGCTAAGTTACCTGAAAGTACAGCTAGGCCACCATCTTGACGAAAGGCATTTTCAACACTGCGGATACAGCCGTTTTCACGGTCATTATCAAGTTCTGGCCAGCGACATTCTTGGCTCATTGCTTTTGTAGTACGGATACCGGCTGGGCCTGCTTTATAGAATTTTTGCGCTACTTCATTATTCGGATCGGTGGCATCCCATTTAGCCACCATTTCAGCCATACTGTGGCCTGCAACGTGATCAACAGATAAATCAACAAGGCCTGCTTTACCTAACTCACGGATAATTGCCATCATGCCACCAGCGCGGTGCACATCTTCAATGTGATATTTATTGGTTGCGGGTGCCACTTTACAAAGGAAAGGAGTTTTACGGGAAAGCTCATCGATGTGCGACATGTCAAAATCGACACCCGCTTCTTGCGCGGCAGCTAATAAGTGTAAAACCGTATTTGATGAACCACCCATAGCAATATCAACTACCATTGCATTCATAAAGGCAGTGCGATTAGCAATCGCACGTGGTAATACTGCTGCATTATCTTTTTGATAATACTCACGGCATAAATCAACAATGCGCGCACCTGCTTCAACGTAAAGTTGTTTACGGTCTTTATGCGTAGCAAGTGTGGTACCGTTACCCGGCAGCGCTAAACCAATCGCTTCTAATAAGCAGTTCATTGAGTTGGCAGTAAACATACCCGAACACGAACCACAAGTAGGACACGCAGAACGCTCGACTTTTTCAGAGTCTTCATCGCTTACTGTGGTATCAGCGCCTTTCACCATGGCATCCACTAAATCAAGTTTAATGTCGATATCAGCAAGGCGTGTTTTACCCGCTTCCATTGGACCACCTGATACGAAAATAACCGGAATATTTAAACGCAGTGCAGCTAGCATCATCCCTGGGGTGATTTTGTCGCAGTTAGAAATACAGATCATGGCATCAGCACAGTGTGCATTAACCATGTATTCCACTGAGTCAGCAATTAAGTCACGCGATGGTAGTGAATACAGCATGCCGCCGTGACCCATTGCGATACCATCGTCGATTGCAATAGTATTAAATTCTTTTGGTACACCACCGGCTTCGGTGATGGTTTCAGCCATCAGCTCACTAAGTTGGTTAAGGTGAACATGACCCGGTACAAACTGAGTATATGAGTTAACAACAGCGATAATTGGCTTACCGAAGTCTTTATCTGTCATCCCTGTTGCACGCCACAAAGCACGCGCCCCTGCACGTTTGCGACCTTCTGTTGTTGTTGCACTTCTTAATTTAGCCATAATTACCTCAGTTGTTGCAGTGGCATGCCACTGACTTCCTCATTCCTAATTTATTTCTCACTCAAGCATCACTCTGACTGCTCTAGTTACCTGTTGATTTTTTACTAGATTGCTTGTTGTTGAAATTGGTTTTCAACATTAACTTGTTTAACATCAACCAATTTATTCAATTGTGATGTTAGTAGATAAATTGGCTTATCGCTGTCTACCGTCATAGTGACGTGAAACGCTTCATCAGCCATTTCTAAATTCATGGTTGTTAGGTCAAAGCCGCGATGACGTGCAACGCGTAAAAAGCGCTCTACAGCGACACTTTGATTCTTTAGTGCAATCGTTAGGGTGTGTTTCATTTTACTGTCTCCGTCATCATTTCATCATTAGCTGCACCCGGTGGTACAAGCGGCCATACATTTTCTTTATCATCAATACAGGCATGCAGAATGTATGGACCTTCACTATTAACTAACGCATCAACCGCAGCATCGACTTCATCTGCTTTAGTGATGGTTTGACCTGGAATGCCAAACACCGCTGCTAACTGCACGAAATCAGGATTATCTGAAAGGTTTGTTTCAGAATAACGACCTTCAAAAAATAGCTGCTGCCATTGACGTACCATGCCTAAGCGCTGGTTATCTAAGATTAGAATTTTAACTGGCAGATTGTTACGGCGAATTGTAGCCAGTTCTTGAATGTTCATCATGATTGAGCCATCACCCGACACCGTGATCACAAAATCATTTGGACGAGCAACCTGGGCGCCGATAGCGGCCGGTAAACCAAAGCCCATGGTACCTGCACCACCACTACTTAAATGATTGCTTGGGTGGCTAAACTTCATGTGCTGCGCCACCCACATTTGGTGCTGACCCACATCACAGCACACAACACCCGTTGCTGGCATTTTTTGGCTTAGTTGGTTTAATAAATATGGGGCAAATACTTTCTCGCCTGGATAGTCATAACGCCATGCATGCTCTTTCATCATGCTTTCGATATGCGTTAACCATTCATCAGGCGTTACAAAACAATCAAGTTGCGGTAATGACGTTTTTAAATCTGCGACTAATGACGCTTTTGCAGGCTTACGCTTACCAACCTCTGCTGCGTCGATATCAAGGTGTATCACTTTTGCTTTTGCGGCAAACTTGCTTAAATTGCCAGTAACACGGTCGTCAAAACGGGCACCGATACAAACCAAAACATCACACTCTTGCACTGCTAAGTTAGCTGCTTTACCGCCATGCATACCTAGCATACCCAAATCATATTCATAATCAGGTAATACACTGCCTAACGCTTTCAACGTTGATACCGCAGGCATATGTGTTTTTTCTAAAAACTGCATAAGCTCATTTTGTGCATCAGCAGCTTGTACACCACCACCGATATACGCCACAGGGCGCTGTGCTTCACTTAAGATTTGATTAGCTATTGCAACTTGGTTCGGGTCTAATTTTGGTAAATGATCTTCGGCGGCTAACCAAGGGTGGAATGGCACTTGTGCCATTTGGATGTCTTTCGGGATATCAACTAACACAGGACCTGGGCGGCCGCTTTGCGCTAAGTGGATGGCTTCTTGTAGGATTTCGGCTAAATCTTCTGCTCTTTCAACCATGTAACTATGTTTAGTACATGATAACGACATACCTAACACGTCCACTTCCTGAAAGGCGTCGGAGCCTATTGCGGCGGTAGGTACTTGCCCTGTGATGGCAAGTAACGGCACTGAATCCATCATTGCATCAGCAAGAGCGGTTATTAAGTTGGTTGCACCAGGGCCTGATGTTGCAAAACACACACCTAACTTACCTGTGCTGCGGGCAAACCCCACTGCTGCAAAACCCGCTCCTTGTTCATGACGCGTCAAATAATGTTTGACTGGCGCACCGTACAAGGCGTCGTAAATAGGCATGATGGCACCGCCTGGGTAACCAAAAACATCCTTAACGCCATGTTTGGCTAATAAATCGATTGTTAACTCTGCGCCTGTCATCGTAAATCCTCATTCCTCAGTGACATTGTGTATTTGCTGCGACTCAAACCTTAAAACAAAAAAGCCCCCCGGACTGTTAAGTGCGGGGGGCTTTTTAAATGCTTCACTTTTCTCTAAGCACTAACTAGCCCCCGCGGTAATAATAATCACCACGACGTTAATTAGAATTAGAGAAAGTTTGTTTGTAAGCATTTATCTGTAACCAAATTCTGTTCATTTGTAGCGGAAATCTAGCCATCCCGCTGTCTTTTTCTATTAGTACCGCGCTGGGGGCGTTAAGTCAACATAAAATTCAATTCAAAAAATAAGCAAAAAAACGACTTTATAGAAATAAATATCTAAACTTTACCATTAATAAGATTTATTTTTCGCCATTTGCTAAATATTGAAATTTCATACCTCTTTATCTGCCATTCTATGATTGATTAATTTTTGGCAATTAAATGTAATTTTTTCTGCTTAAAGCCGATTTAATTTAACGCCTCTTTAAAAAATTAGTTTAGTATTGAAAATAACCACGTAATGAAAAGGAAAGTTATGAAATTCGTCCAACGTATAAATGCCCTGTTTTTTATGGTGCTACTGCTTGGTTTTAGCCAACATGCACTTGCCGAGCCGGGATTATGGAAAGTAGAAAAAAACGGCGTTGCCTCATATTTATTTGGTACCGTACATGTTGGCGATGACAGCATGAAAGGCTTACCGAGCAAGGTAAAAAAAGCACTCGATAACTCAGATAAAGTCATTGTTGAGGTGGATATCAGCGCTATTTCACCGATGGAAATGCAGCGTCGCTCATTACCATTTATGATGCTGAAAAATGGCAAAACCTTACAATCAGAATTATCACCAGAAAACTATGCAAAACTGCAAAAGTACTTTGCGGATAAATCAATTGATATTGCGATGTTTAAGAACTTAGCACCGTGGGCGGTGATGGTCACCATGATGCAAATGGAGTTCCAAAGCGTTGGTTTTTCAGATCAATACGGCATAGACAAGCAAGTACTTGCTTATGCTCAAGAACATAAAATTTCTGTTGGTGAGCTAGAAACTCTTGAACGACAAATGGAAATGTTTGAGCACTTAGCAATCATGAATGACAAAATGATCGAAGAAACGTTCGACCAACTTGCAGATGTAGACACCTACTTTTTTGGCCTGATCAAGGCTTGGAAATCAGGTGACATGAAAACACTTACACAGTTTTATAACGAAAGCTTTGATGACTCTCAGTATGGCCAGCTAAGCGAGCAAGTGATGTTGATAGACCGTAACAACGATTGGGTTAATCAACTATCTACTCGCATCGGTAAAGAAAAGCTGTTCATTGCAGTGGGCGCTTTGCACTTACCAGAGCAACACGGCTTATTGAAGCAATTAACAGATAAGGGTTTTACCGTTACCCGTATTTAAATGATTTCAATCGTTTAAAAAGCGCCTTATGGCGCTTTTTTGTGAAATAAGCCATCTCTAAATAATTGTTGATACCGACTATTTTGTCACTCGCGTGGTGATTAACATACACCACGGTGCTGGTGCCTGCAGCACAGATTTTTTCTATTAGTAATAACACGCGCTGCCTATTCGCTTCATCAAGACCTAAGCAAGGCTCATCAAGAATCAATAAGTTAGGGTGTTTAACCATAGCCCGAGCAATCAACAATAAGCGCTGATCACCAAAAGACAGTTGGCTAAATGAACTGCTTTGTTTATCACTTAAACCTAATAACGCTAACCACTTTTTGGCAATGGCAAGTTGCTTATCAGTGGCTTTTTGGTAAAGACCAATGCTGTCATAAAAGCCCGAAACAACCGTATTGAGTGCGGTGATACTCACTCGATAATCCATATGCAGCGCGTTAGAAATATAACCAATGTGCTGTTTAATTTGCCAAATACTCTCACCACTGCCGCGCTGGTAGCCAAACACCTTGATATCGTTGTTGTAACACTGCGGGTTATCACCCGTGATAAGGTTCAGCAAACAGGTTTTACCTGAACCATTTTTACCTGTTAACTGCCAATGTTCGCCTTGGTTAATTTGCCAGTTTAGTTTTTCAAATATAGCCTCGCCGCCATAACTGACTGATGCGTTGTTTAATCTTACCAGCATAGAGTCTGTGAGCGGAGGCGCTTGATGGTCAATATCTGCCTCAGGTATTTGTAGCTGAGTATGAGTAAGGTGCAATAGCTTAAGTAAATCATCGCGCTGCTCGGCTGTAGGCTTTGCTAATTGCTGAGCCACATGACCCTCTTTAACGTAGGCGTAATGATCCACAAAGTCAGGGATCTCAGTTAAGCGATTGAGCACAAAAATAAGGGTCGTTGTTTTACTAAGCTCAGTGAGTAGCTGATTAAGTTCAGCCATTGCCGTAACATCTAAACCATCAAAAGGCTCATCAAGCACAAGTAAATCTGGTCGACCGATTATGGCTTGAATCAACATTAGTTTGCGGGTTTCGCCGGTCGATAAATCGCGAAATGCTTTGCTAAGTTTGTCACTAAAATCAAATAGGCTTATTAGTTGCTGTAGCAAATCACTATCAAGCTGTTGCTCGTCTCGACCTGCAATAATCAGCTCATAAACTGTACTCGTAGCCGTAACACCCTCAATAATATCATCTTGATCTTTAGTTAACTCGGCCGCGAGGAGCTGCTTTTGGCTGTCTGGCGATACCAATGCTATACGCTCAAAGCTATTCTCATACTGGCCTTGCTCTATTTTCGCAAAACCAGCAATGGCAGCGGCCACAGCCGATTTACCCGACCCATTAGCGCCAAGTAAAACCCATTGCTGCAATGGCGATACATTGATATTGAGCTCATCTAAATAATAAACGTCATTGCCTTGGCCCTTCAGGCTGGCTCGAACATTAACCAACTGCACTTGTTGCACTTTGAATCCTCATTCTAAGTTACCGTTAGCTTGACGTTACCGCATTCGATAAAAAATTAAAAATCGTTTAAACCTTTTTTAAACACGGCTGCGACTAAGGTATAAAAGGTCATTAACAGGAATCAGACAATGAAAAAATTACTTTGTGTAGCAGCAATAGGCCTAGCACTTACAACAACATACGCAATGGCAAAAGACTCACGTGAGCTAAGTCATAACTTTACAGTGAATGGCGCAAGCCAGCTTGATATTGATTTTCCGGTGGGCAGCTTAGAAGTCGAAAGTTATGACGGCAGTGAAGTCGTGGTTACGGTTCGCATTGAACCAATAAATGACAATAGCTGGTTCAGCTCTGATGTTGATTTATCAAATATTGAATTAAGCCACTCGCAAAGTGCCAGCTCACTTAGCTTAAAATTAGATAACGATGACATTCAACAAAACTGGCATGTAAAAATGCCTAAATCAATGGCAATTGATGTTGAGCTAGGTGTAGGTGATATTGAGATTAACGACGCAAGTAATTCAGTTGAGATTGAACTTGGTGTGGGCGCAGTAAGAATTGATAGTGCGCTTGACGATTACAGACGCATCGAACTAGATACCGGTGTGGGCGACACCAAGATTCGCGGCTTGAAAAAAGAGGCTAACACCAGCCGCAAAGTCGTTAGCTCTCACTCAAGCTACCGAGGCAATGGGCTGCATGATATTGACGTTGAAGTAGGTGTTGGCGACATCAAAGTAACAAACTAATTTAACGCTTTGGTTATCCCTGTGAGCTCTCGGTAAATAAAATACTGAGAGCTTTTTGCACTGAATCTAGCGAGATCGGTTTGTATACATGTAGGTTAGCCCCAAGTTCATACACACGTTGTAAATCATCATTTGATGTATTGGCCGTCACCACCAAAATTGGCACCTGTTGCCCCTGCTCATTACGAATAATATCAATCGCTTTAAAGCCATCCATAACTGGCATATTCAAATCCATAAAGATTAAATCATACTGCTTATCTGACGCTTTATCTGTGGCGATTAAGCCATTTTCAGCGATATCAAAGCTGTAATTTAACTGCCCTAAAATACGACCTAATATAGTGGCATTCAACTGATTATCTTCCACAATTAAGCAGTGTAACTTATTGGGTAATAAAACCTCTGCGTCATCACCAGCGGCATTACTTATCTCTAAGCTAAGCACTACTTTAACACCTTGCGGTTGAGCACTTAAAAACTCAATATTCCCCTGCAAAGCTTTAACAATATGCACCACCCTCAACAAACCAGTTTTAAGGCCTTGAAAATGTTGCTCGCTATCATTTTCCAAGCTGAGTATATCGGTCGGTGGCTTTTCAAATCCTTTGCCGTTATCTTGCACTTCAATAATATAGTTTTGTTCGCCTTGGCTTCTTGCTGTGATCGCAATTCGACCTTGTTCAGCAGTAAACTTTACTGCATTGTTGATGAGTTCAGCCAAAACTTGCTGTAAACGAGCATGATCAGTAAGTACATCTTTGTTAAGAGATTCTGGAATATCGATACTAAGCAGAATATTCTTTTCGTCGCAAACATATTCAAATGGGATGATCGCGTGTTTTAGAGTCGACTTTAAATTTCCACGACTCGGGTTTAATTGCCAATTTCCTGTTGTGAGCTGTTGTAAATCAACAAGTTCATCTAACATTGCGACTAATCTATTCACACAATAAACAGCTTGTTTTTTAGTTGCGAGCTGTTGTTCATTGATATCAAGCGCTTCAATAGAGGCTGTAAGGCCTTGTATTGGTGTTCGAAATTCATGACTTGCGCGAGCTATAAAGCGCTCTTTATTTTTGCTTATTTGCTCCGCATATTCTTTTTGAGTTTGATACTTATTAATTGTTTTAGCGATTAATGATTCCATTGGCTTAAAGACAAAAAATAGTTCAATCAATAACAACAGCAAAGCCGTTAACCAAAAAATTAATTCAACTGTTGCAATAAATGTGACTTTTTTTACAGACTCTTGCTCAAGCAACTCAACAGCTACATCTAATTCATTTAATAAGACTTCAACTTGTTGAGTTTCGAAAACAGGCCCGTCAAAATCTGTGTAGTCGTCACGGCTATTTAATAGCTTCTGTGCTTTACTTACATAGCGCTTAACACGCGCATCAAGCTTATTTGGAGCAGCAAAGTAATGTGCCTCTAACTCCTGATTTAAATGACGAAACGTATTTGGACCATCGCGAGCAACCAAAAACTGGTGACCTGCAATAAACTGCTCAACGGTGTCTTGTAGCAGCTTGCGATGCTGTTGCTTTACAGGCAGAGACTTGTCATAAATTAATGCGTTACCATGCAAAGCAATCTTTTGAGAGAGCATTCGTTGCTTGCCGGCAATATTGATCACCTCGGCATCACCCTTTTGGATATACAACAAAGATTGAATCAAGGCCGCTGAAAAGGATATTAGAAGCGCTATCGCTAATAACCCCCAGCGATATCTTTTACGGATATCAATAACTAGGTTTAACATGCATTTCTCTGATCTTTTTTATTTTATTCTAGTCTAAATTAAGCAGTAAAGCCCACTATTAAGTGGGCTTTATCAACAAACAAAGCTGTACTTAAAGACTACCTATTTTCGAGGCGGTTATAATCAAATAACCCAAATTCGACACCTCGGTATTCTTTAGCTACACGATGCAAAATATCGCTGTATTGCCAAAACTGAGGATGCGTTCGACGAATAGCAAATTCGCTTTTCAGGTCTCTATATGCCGTCTCATCAGTCACTTTAGCAAGCCCAGCTGCAAATGCAGCAACCTGTTGTTCGTTATGTAGATACCAAATTGCTTCTGGGTAATCACCAATAAACCCCGGTACAATTGTTACAGTATCTTCGTCATAAGCTCGCTGCCCTTCTTCATTCAATAAACTCGAAATATTGTAATGAGCATTGTGATGAATAAGAGTATAGGCTTTGTGCTGTTCATCGCCCTCTTTGACTAACACAAACGAAATTTGCGGCAGTAGATTAATTGCTTTGACAGGCAAATCATTTATTTGTGCAAGCGGTTCTGGCACTTTGGTGTAGTCATAACGAGGACTCAAAATTGGTTTGAGCTTCTCTTTAAGCATGTTATACAGCTCAGACTGCTGATCTGCTGTTTTGAATTCAATGCCAGTAGGTTGACTAAATGACAGTTCATCTTCAAAGAAACTGGTTAAACTAGGTGGTGATTTACGATACCACTGAGCTTTAACTTCTTTACGTTTAGCTTCTGGTAATAACGCCAGATAATTTGCTTCGCCTTCTAAGCGTAAAAAGTCCATATACAAACGAGTTAAAAGCTGATGACCTATATTGCCGTACACATCAAACCCCGCCACCAGCAAGTAATGAATACGTTCAAATAAGGCATAATCGAGTATCCAAGCAGTCTTTGGTTGCTGGCCTATCCAACCTTTTACAACCGTTGCACTATCGAAATGACGGAACACCGTCAGCGCTGCATTTTGGTTATGACCTTCACCTTGCCAAAGTAAATCGGTGGTAAGGTGCTGACCGTTCTCAAACATCTTATTTGCCAGTGCAACTTTTGCTGATAAGTATTTGTTTTGGCGTTTTGAGTACTTTACCCAACTAGAAATCGGTAAAGCGTTACTTTCTTCTTCTGCAGGTAAAGCTAGCGCATCTTCATGTTGTAACAACATTTCACCGACTTTAGGTGTCGCCGCCATTTCAGGCTTAGCAAAACCAACCCAAAACTGATCGTTAATCACGTTTAACGCGATTTGACCACGACAAACAGGACCTTTAATAAAGCCCATGATTATAAGCTCTGCTTCATCAAGCATAAATTGATAACGCGAGTTTACTGGAATTGCTGCAAAAGCTTTAAACGGATTTGATGCTACTTCAGGCTTATAGCTTGGCAATTTATTTACTTGATAATCAGCTTCAATAAATTGCGAATGGATGCGGGCAAGTTTTTCATCATTTAATGCTAAAGGTAAATGTGTTTTAGCTAAAATAGTCGAGCGGTCATGCATTAAACGATAGTAAACTCGTTCAACTTTAGGGTCTTCATAAGGGCGACGCGTGCTAATATGCTTGATCTCTTCTCCCGGCGGAGTCGAAGAGCGAACTAGTTTAAAGTAGCTGTGTTTATCGCCATGCTCAGGGAAGTAAATATGCGCTAAATACCAGTGCTCATAAATATAGCGAGCAGCCAACTGATGCTTTAAACCATCTTGATTTAAAAATGCTTCCCAACGTTCGACTTGTTTGAGTACACCCTTTTCAGGAGGCTCGATATGAGCTAAATAACCGCCTTTTCGGAGCCACTTAGCAAGGTGCTGAAACTCTTCGCTTGAGATCCCCGGTAAACCATATGGCATACCACTGTGTGGATTATCTTTAGCAAATGAATCAAACTCATTCATTGTGGTGCATGTTTGTTCACGATCGAGTGAAAAATCAAACTCATCGCCTAAAATAGCTTGCTTAGGCAGAGGGCTGCTTTGCTTAAGCACCAAAGAGTTATAAAGCACGCTACCCGCTAGGTTCGCTTCTTCGGTTTGTACTCGCTCGTTAAGCACTGGCGTAAAGCCTTTTTCACGCCACTGAGCTGTGGTTGTCGCATCAAATAGTAAACGACTTGGCTCTTGTGCAAGCAAACGTGTGCCATCATAGACACGCTCTTTACTTAAACCTCGGTCAATTCCTTCCACAGAAGATAACTTAAGCTGACAAGGTGCATCATAACAGCCGTGACAAACCACACAACGAGTGTCAAGAATAGGTTTTACGTCACTTAAAAACTCGGCGCCTTCAAGTGTTGATGCAGCAACAACACGCTCTCTAGGTTGCTCTTCACCAAACAATTCATCGTAATGAGCAGCGCCTAAATATGCACAGCCACTTAAAAGAATAAGGCCGAATACGGTCGTGAGGGTTTTTCTCATCCTTCCTCCTCGATATCTTCAACGTCATCACCTAAATCGAAGGTTGGCATCATATCTACTTGCGGCGACACAAAAGTTTGATCATTGTCACAGCTAAGCATTGCGCTCAATAATGGCCCGCGAACTAAAGTTAACTGCGCGTCGTGCTCACTATTAATCAATACTTGATAATCATCATTTAACGCTTCAAGACGATATTCATTAATAGCAATAGCGACACTGCTATCAGCAGCTGGGTTTTGACAAAGCTGCGCGAGTAACTCTTCGCTTAACGTTACATGTAATAATAGATCTGGAGATTCAATATCGCGGCTATGAAGGTTTTCATCGAAATAAAAAAGAGGAAGGGTTAATTCGCTATTTTGCTCTAATTCCATGTGCTGTTCTCTACATCAAAATGACTTTTAATTGTACGAGTATAGCAAACTATAAGTTCAAAAATTAGCGAAACTTATCAGCAGTTAGCAGCTTTTTAGCTACTAACTAACCGAGTTATAAAAACAGTGAAAAAAGTATTACCAAGGTAGCGTTTCACCATTTGAATGCCAAAACCCACCTGTGTTGCTAAGGTTTAGTTCATCAATACGTTTGATGAGACGCTCTGCTGCAGTTTCAGGGCTGATATCGCCAGCAAAATTAACCATTTGCGTTTGTACAAAGCCTGGGTGAAATAAGCCAACAGCAATTTTTTTATCTTTTAACTCATAGGCTAAACTAACACTCGCAGCATTAAGGGCCGCCTTTGACATGCGATAACCAATGTAACCGCCCGAGCCGTTATCAGCAATTGAGCCCATGCGCGATGTAATCATCGCCACTTTAGCATCAATACCTAAACTTTGCTGTAATGCATGCGTAATACGAATAGGCGCGATACTGTTCACGCTAATTTGCTTTTCGATGGCAGCAAAGTCCATATCAGCGAATGTTTCGTTGTGAAAAATACCGGCGTTATTAACCAAAATATCAATTTTGTCGCCGTGTAAGTAATTGGCAAGTGTTGCAACATCATCGGCGTTAGATACATCAATGTCGCTAATAATTTTCACATCGAGTGCTTGAAGTTCTTCGCTTGGGGTGCGAACCACCGCGGTAACACGGTAACCTTTGGCTGAATATTGTTTACATAAATTAAGACCAATCCCTTTATTGGCCCCTGTAACCACCACATGCTTAGTCATCAATCTGCTCCTTAGTTGGGGGATTTATACCTAAACCACCTCAAGGTGCGAGTTTCTGCATCTTGATGAGGCTTAGGTGTATACTTTGGGACAGATTGGCAAAAACCAAGAGCTTAAGTTAATTCATCAATGGTTGACTTAAGAATAGAAAAAACGGCCCCTTGTGGGTCGGTAATCACACTAAAACGCCCAACATCTGGAATGTCTGTTGCTGGCACACAAATAGCGCCATTAAGCTGCGTTGCTTTGGCAACCGCCTGATCGCAATCTGCTACCGCAAAATACGGCATCCAATGCGGTGGAATATCATCTGGCCATTCATCGGTCATTTCGAGCATGCCTGCTATCGGTTGCTCATCAATAGTGAATAAGGTGTAGTCCATACCTTCCATGGGTTTCACCTCAAACTGCCATCCGAATAACTGACAATAAAAGTCGCGACTTTTTTGCATATCTTTCGACACAAGCTCAAACCAATAAGGTAGGTTAAGCTCTTGCACTCTTTTAGCCCCGATATGCTCACCCGCTTGCCACAAGGCAAATGTTGCGCCGCCAGGTTCTTGCAGCATCACCATTCGACCTGCCGTCATGACATCATGTGGTCCTGCCAAAACCGTTGCCCCCAATGATTTTGCCAGCTCAGTGCTTTGGTCAACATCATCAACAGCAATATATAATAACCAATGGGTTGGCATCTCACTCATACTTGCTGGCAGTTGATACATAGCGGCAATATCATCACCTTGCTTTTGCAGCATGGTGTAATACATGTCTTCACCTATTGGCTGATCATCAAAACCCCAGTCAAAAAGTTGCGTGTAAAATTGCTTTGCAGCTTGCCAGTCTTTTGCGCATAACTCGGCCCAACAGAAAGTACCCGCAGGGTGTTTTGTATTTATTTTTGTCATGGCTGTTCCTCCTTCATTAACGGTAATCAACAAGCGGCTTTTTTACCAATTATTTTTTAAATTAATTAAATAACCGTTTAGAAAAATTAAATAATCATTATCAGTCACTTACAGAAAAACCAAAGTAAACCAAGTTTTTATAGCCTTTACACAATATTGATTGCAGCAATAAACACATGTATAAATACGAACAATTTTTAATAACAATTATATAGCGATTTAACGATGTCAATGAAATTTGCGCTTCCTTTTTTACTTACTCCTATCGCTGCGTTAGCAAATCAGGCTCAAGATATTGAGCGTATTACTGTTTCTACAACGCGTAGTACTGCACCTGTTAGTACTGTACCTGCAACTATCAGCGTTATTACCAGTGAAGACATTGCTGAGCAACTTGCTCACACTCAAGATCTATCGCAAATTTTAGGTAATTTATTACCGAGCTTTTCACCAAGTCGTCAAAAAATGACCAGTGCAGGTGAAACACTACGTGGCCGTGAACCGCTATACATGATTGATGGTGTACCTCAGTCGAACCCGTTGCGTAATGGTTCTCGTGACGGCAATACAATTGATCCTGCCATGATCGAACGCATCGAAGTGATCAGTGGTGCTAATGCAATCCAAGGCATGGGCGCAAGCGGCGGTATTATTAATATCATCACAAAATCAGCAGGCGATTTTAATCACCAAATGAGCGCGGGGTTTAGCACTCCGACAGACGGTGGCAGCGACAGCCAAAGCTATAAAGCCAGCTACTTATTCAGCCAACAGCTAGATGATATTAGCTTTATTGGTGGTGTATCGGCTCGTAGTACAGGTATGTATCGCGATGGTAACGGAGACTTTGTTGGGTTAGATGGCACACAAGGTGATACGCAAGACTCAACCAGCCTAGACCTATTTTTAAAAGTTAAATATCAGCTTGATAATGAACAAAGTATTCAAGCGATGCTGAACCACTACAAAATTGAGGGTAATGGAGATTTTGTTGCTATTAATGGTGACCCAACAACAGGCCTTGCCACATCAGCTGAAAAAGGCGATATAGAAGGTGATGCACCACGCAACCGTGTAACAACTTTCACCCTTGATTACAACCACACTAATATCGCTGGCGGCAACCTTGCAGTTCAGTTATTCACGCAAGATTTTGCGGCAATGTATGGCGGCGGTACATTTGGTACTTTCCAAGATCCTGAATTTGGTGAAAACCTTTACGACCAATCTCAAAACAAGTCACAAAAGTTTGGAAGTCGCGTTACTTATAATAAAGATAACCTATTAAGCAGCCAGTTTGATATTGCGACCGGTATCGATTTACTTTCTGACGAAACATACCAAGAGCTTGCGCAAACAGGTCGTCATTGGGTGCCAAAAACCAAGTTTAATAACATCGCACCATTCGCTCAGCTACGTTATGACGGCTTAGAAGATTGGACTTTCAATGCCGGTGTTCGTTACGAGTACGGCAAATTAAAAGTAGATGACTTTACTACCCTAGCATCTTACAACAGCAGCTTTGTAGAAGGCGGTGAGCCAAGCTTTAACGAATTATTAGAGAACTTAGGTGTTGTCTACCAAGTGACTGATGACCTTCGTTTCTACGCAAGCTACAGCGAAGGCTTTAGCATGGCCGATGTGGGGCGTGTACTGCGTGGTATAAACCAAGCTGGCTTATCGGTTGAAAGTTTCTTAAACCTAGAACCTGTGATTTCTGATAACCGCGAATTAGGTTTTGAATATGCAAGCGATAGCTTCAATATTAAAGCCAGCTACTTTGAATCTGACTCAGACTTAGGCTCTCGTTTACAAGCTGATGCTGATGGTATTTACAGTGTAAAACGTGAACGCACTGAGATCTCAGGTTTTGAAGCCAATGCACAGTATTACCTAACTAACAGCACAACATTCGGTGCAAGTTACGCTGATACAGAAGGCCAATATGACGGTGATGGCGACAATAAAGTAGAGAGCGACTTAGGCGGCAGCAATATTTCACCGACACGGTTAAACCTTTACTGGCAGCAACAATGGCCAGCAAGTTTGTCTAGCCGCTTACAAGTTAATAAAGTGTTTGATCGCGACTTTAATACTGGTGAAGAATTTGACGGCTACACAACCGTTGATTTATCAGTGCAATATCAAAGTGCTGAGTATGGTGCATTTAGCCTAGGTATCGATAACCTGCTAGATAAGTACTACATCACTTATTATGGCCAAACAAACCCATCGGCAACTCGCTATTTTGCAGGCACTGGCCGAACTGTAAATCTAACTTGGAACTATGCATTTTAGATTTAAGCTAAAGTAATTAAACAACAAAAAAGGCACCAAGGTGTAATGCTGATCAGTTAAGAATATTTTTATGATCACTTGACTGATCTTTTCATAGCTTCAAAATCCGATATTAGAAATAATATCGGATTTTTTATGTCTCTAATTCAGCACTTCGATGATATGTCCT